>DASQLS010000139.1:0-8192 GCA_035629915.1 Candidatus Limnocylindrales bacterium
TGACGATCGACGAGCTGATCATCAACCTCGCCCCGACGGGCATGGTCCCGACGCGTGCCGAGACACCCCACGTCCCGCTGACGCCGGCCGAGGTGGCCGCCGACGTCAGACGATGCGCCGACCTGGGTGCAGCGATCGTCCACGTCCACCCGCGCGACGAGAAGGGTCAGCCGAGCCAGACTGTCGAGCGAGCTCGCGAATACTTCGAGGCAATCCGCGCCGCCGCCCCGGACGTCATCCTGTGCACCACGACCAGCGGCCGAGTCGTGTCTGACCTGGAGCCGCGCGCTGCGGTACTTGCGATCGAAGGCGTTGCGCGTCCCGAGATGGCCAGCCTGACGCTCGGCTCGATGAACTTCCCCAAGCAGGCATCGATCAACTCGCCGGACACGATCCGCGGCCTCGCCACGGCGATGGCCGAGCGGGGCATCCTGCCCGAATGGGAAATTTTCGACCTGGGCATGCTCGACTTCGCGCATTACCTGCGCGGCCACGGCCTTCTCGGCGACCCGGTCTACGTCAACATCCTGCTCGGCTCGTTGGGCACGCTCGCGGCAACGCCGCTCAACCTGGCGCTGGCCGTCGAGCGCCTGCCTGATGGCGCGACGTGGGCCGCGACGGGTGTCGGTCGCTTCCAGTTCGCCGTCCAGAAGTGGGCAATCGCGATGGGCGGCCACGTTCGCGTCGGGCTCGAGGACAACGTCTGGTTCGATGACCATCGAACCGACCTGGCGACCAATCCGCGTCTCGTCGAGCGCCTGGTCGCCATCGGCCGGGCCAGCGGACGCGAGCCCGCCTCTCCGGCACAGGTAAGGGAGCTGCTCGGCATCTCTGCCCGGCGCTAGCCGGCCGGTCGCCTCAACGCGGCTCGGTATACATCGACCATCCCCTCGGCGCATCGAGTCCAGGTGAACTGGGCAAGATGAGCGGCAGCGTTAGCGCGCAACTGGTCACGCAAGGCGGCGTCGTCGAGGGCGCGGCGCAACCCGGAAGTGATCGAATCGACGCTCGACGGCTCCACTCCAACGACCGCGTCCCCGCCCGATTCCGAGACTGCCGTAGTCGAGCTCGCAACGACGACGGCGCCGCAGGCCAGCGCTTCCAGGACCGGCAGGCCGAAGCCCTCGTACAGCGACACGTAGGCGACCACGTTGGCGGTCGAGTAGAGAGCACGGAGGACGTCGTCGCTGACATAGCCGAGGCGATGGATCCAGGGCTGGTTCGCGGTCGATGGGGCCGGTCCGGCGAGGACAAGGGCCAGGTCCGCTTCGACGGTCCGCAGGTTGCCGACCGCCTCGACCAGGCGGTCGAGGTTCTTGCGCGGGGCGGCCGTACCAACGGCGAGGATGAATCGTTCGCGCAGGTCAAATTCGAGCAGCAAGCCTGCCGCCTCATCGGGGGACATCGGGCGCCAGCGATCGGCGACTCCGTAGCGAACCCGGTGAACTCGTTCGGGCGGCAGGCCGTAGCGCTCGATAAGGCGGCCGCGGGTGAAATCGGAGCCGGTGACCACCGCCGCGGAGCGTCGGCCGGCACGACGGACTGTCGCCTGGAGGCGGAGTCGCATCCGTCTCGGGTAGAGATCCGGCTCGTCCTCGAAAGACAGGTCGTGAACGACCGTCACCAACGGCACGGGTGATATCGGCGGCGCGACATAGGCCACCTGCAGGAGGTCCAGGTGATCGCGTCGTGCGCGCGCCGGAAGCTCGATCGGGATGCGCAGTTGGGGCCTGCCGAGGCGGAGCTCGGCCAGCCGCGGGGCCGGTAACGCGTCGGCCGGCCAGCTCGTGCCGCGATCGACATAGGCGAGCACGTCGACATCGTCACGGGCGGCAAGGGCACTCGCCAGCTCGACCGTGAAGCGCTCGTTGCCGGTCGCCTCGCGGCCGACGGTGTGAGCGTCGATGCCGACTCGAATCACGCGCGAGGCCGCCGGGCGGGACGGAACGGGGCAGGCGCTAGCATCTGGCGCGATGTTACGGTCCGCAAGAGTGACCGCCTGATGCGGCTGGCCATCCTGGGCACGCGCGGAGTGCCAGCCAGCTACGGGGGGTTCGAGACCTTTGCCGAGGAGCTCGGCGCGCGGCTGGTTGAGCGTGGCCACAAGGTCACGGTCTATGGCCGCAGCCGGTCGATTCCGCGCGGCATCACCACACATCGCGGCATCGACCTCGTCCGTCTGCCCGCGCCGCGTTCGAAATACCTGGAGACCGTCGTCCACACGATCTTCAGCGCCGCTCACGCCGCGCGGCGCGATTGGGACGCGGTCTACGTCTGCAACCTGGCCAACGTGCCAGCCGCCCTGTTCTTGCGCGCGACCGGCAATACGGTGATCCTGAACGTCGATGGGCTCGAGTGGCAGCGCGCCAAGTGGAGCGCGCTCGGGCGGCTGTACTACCGCCTGTGCGCCTGGCTCGGGTCGCGCGCGCCGATCGAGCTGGTCTCCGACGCCCGGGTTATCCAGCGCTTCTATCGCGCCGCGTACGGCCGGCCAACGCACTACTTCCCGTACGGCACGGACCTCGAGCCGGCTGCCGAGGACGGCACGCTCGCGCGACTCCGGCTCAAACCACGCGGCTACGTGCTCTATGTCAGCCGGCTCGAGCCGGAAAACAACGCCCAGCTCGTCGTTGACGCGTTCAGCAACGTGCGCACTGACATGACGCTCGCACTGGTTGGCGACGCGCCCTACGCCAGCCAGTACATCAGGCGGCTCAAGGAAACCGCCGCCCTTGACCGACGCGTGGTGCTGCTCGGCGCGCATTACGGCCGCGCCTACCAGGTGCTGCGCTCCAACGCGGCCGCGTACGTCCAGGCGACCGAGGTTGGTGGCACGCACCCGGCGCTCGTCGAGGCGATGGGCTACGGCAACGCGATCGCCGCCAATGACGTGCCCGAGCATCGCGAGGTGCTCGGCGACGCGGGGCTGTACTACCGCGGAGCGGCCGGCCTTACCGATGCGCTGCAGCGCCTGCTCGACGACGAGTCACGCAACGCAGAGCTGCGCGCGGGTGCCACCAACCGGGCTCGGACGCACTACAGCTGGGACACCGTGGCCGACGCCTACGAGGCGTGGCTCGACGAGCTGGCCCACGGCGGCGGCGAATGACCACACCGATGCTCGTCGGCTTCGACGTCGAGCCGGACGGCCTCAACATCCCGCGCCACGAGATGCGCCGCTGGACCGGCTTCGAGCGTTCGTTGGAACTGGTGACGCCGCTGCGTGACCGGCTCGAGAAGATCACCAGCATGCCGGTCCATTTCTCGTGGTATCTGCGCATGGACCCCCAGATCACCGACGTGTACGGGTCGACGACCTGGGTCGCCGAGACGTACGGCGCCGAGCTGGCCGCGCTGTCGGACCACGGCGATGAGCTGGGCCTGCACCCTCATGCCCTGCGCTGGGACTCGCGCGCCGATCACTGGCTGACCGATGTGGACAGCCAGGCGTGGGTCGAGGACTGCGTCCGTCGGTCGTTCGAAGCCTACGAGCGCGCATTCGGTCGGGCGTGCCGGTCGCATCGCTTCGGTGACCGGTTCATGAGCAACGCCATCGTTCGGCTGCTGCGCGATCTGGGCGTCGCGGTGGACTTGACCCTTGAGCCCGGCCGCGGTCCGCAATCAGATCCGTACGTCAACTCGCTGATCCCGGATCAGACCGACATCCCGCGCAGGCCCTACCACCCCGATCCCTCCGACTTCAAGCGCCCCACGAACGATGCCGGTGACGACCTGTGGATGTTCCCACTGTCGTCGGCCAACCCCGATCCGGCACTCCCCATCTGGCGCCGCGGCGGCCGTCGCGTGCGTCACGTCGGACAGCCGCTGCATCGTCCGGTCCTGCTCTGGGCCCCGTGGCCATCGAAGGTGTTGTGGGACATCGTCACGCGTGACGTGGAGTCGAAGGCTCTAACAGTGCTGCCGTTCATGATCCGCGCCGACACGCTCCTCAACGATGACTGGGCGCGTCAGTTCGAGGCCCACATGGCCGCGCTCGCGGAGCACCGTCTTGGACGTGAGGTCGTCTTCACGACGCCTTCTGCCGTCGCCGACGCGATCCGGAGCTAGCGTTCGCGCATTGAGCGGAGCGCCTCGGTTAGCGAAGGGGCCGCGGCATCGCGTTCAGACAGCGTCGGCTCATCGGTCGGCCACCCAAGCGCCGCCAGGGGGTCGCTCCAGGCGAAGCCGTGTTCGTCGGTTCCGTCGTATTCATTGGTGACTAAATAAAGCAGCCGCACCGGTTCGAGGGCCAGGAATCCGTGGGCGACACCCGTGGGAATCACGACTGTGTCGCCGCTTGTTAGCTCGATTGTTTGACTTGGCGGCTGGACGAGATCGCCGCCGCTCAGCATGGGCCGGAGATCAACCAGGGCGACCAGCGCGCGGCCTTCGAGCACAACCCACAGATCGGTCTGGCGTTCGTGGAAATGCAGACCGCGCAGCACGCCGGCGTCCGATAGGGACAGGTTGGCCTGCGTGAAATGGAGGCCCAGGCCGGCGGTCCATGACTCGCGCCACAGCTCGCCGAACGCGCCGCGGCCATCTGAGTTGAACGCGACGGCGCGAGTAAGAACGCCTTCGATCGGCGTTGGCAGCCAGTTGGCTTTTGGGGCGGTCATGCGGCTGCCTACGATACTGCCGCCGATGAGTCGGACCTTCACGCCGTGACTGCCCGCTGGCCGGACTTCTTCATCGTCGGCGCACCACGGAGCGGCACGACCTTCCTGTACGAGGCGCTGCGCCGGCATCCGGGCGTGTTCATGCCGTTCCCGAAGGAGCCGCTCTACTTCTGCTCCGACCTCAATACCGGCACGCCCGCCGACAGGCGCGAGTTCATCACTACCGAGGAGGACTATCTCGACCTGTTCTCTGCCGCGCCGGAGGAGGCGCTGGTTGGGGAAGCGTGCGTCTTCAACCTCTTCTCGGACGTCGCCGCGCAACGTATTCGCGCGGAGCGGCCGGACGCGAGGATCATCATCAGCCTGCGCGAACCGGTCGCCCAGATGGCCTCGTTCCACGCGGTGCGCATGTCGGAGGGGCAAGAAGAGCTGCCTTTTGCCGCGGCAATCGATGCCGAGGTCGACCGGAGCCAGGGCCGCAGACTGCCGGCCCACGCGGTGCTCGTGCCGACCTACTCCTACCGGGCCGTGGCCAGCTACGCGGCCCAGGTCGAGCGATTCCTGGACGCTTTCCCGCGCGACCGGGTGCTGATCCTCATGCACGACGAGCTGCGCTCGCACCCAGATCGTTGGCTCGCCCGCGCAGCCACCTTCCTGAACATCTCGGCCGAGCAACTGGGCGATCCCGGCGTGGTCAACGCGAACTGGCAGTCGCGCTGGCCGTGGCTGACGCGCGCGACGCGGTCGCAGGCGCTCATCGCCACCGCCAAGCGCGCCGTTCCACAGCGCCTGCACCGTCAGGCGCGGCGCGGGGCGGAAGGCCTCGGCCGCCTCAACCGCCGGCGGATCGGGTCACCCACAGTCCCGAGCGATCTGCGAGCGCGGCTGCGCGCAGAGCTGGCGCCCGACGTCCAGCGGCTCGAGGGCCTGATCGGCACCGACCTGGCCGCGTGGCGCTGATGGCGCGACCGCTGTCGGTCCTCGTCGTCGTGCCACCCACCGCAGGTGGCGGGCTCGAGCGAAGCACCTCCCTGTTGCTCCACGGCTTCGACCGCGGCGTGATGAAGCCGACGGTCGTGCTGACCCACACGGCGACCCAGAGCGCGAGGCTGATCGAGACCCTGCCGGCGGACGTCGAGGTGGTCGAGCTCGGCAAGCGTGGGTTCGTCGATCAGTGGCGGGTCGTCACCGACCTGGGCGCGATCTACGACGAGCGCCGCCCCGATGCGGTGATTGGCCGCGCGACGTGGGCGAGCGCCATTGCCCTGCTGGCACGTCGTCGGTCAGGCCACCGACCGGTGGTCATTCCGACCGAGCACGTGACGCCAGACCTGGCCCGCCAGCCACGCAACCTGTGGCTGCTATTGCTGTCGAGAAGACTCTTCCCCAGGGCAGACGCGATGGTCGCGGTTGGCGAGGGTGTTGCACGCGCAGTCCAGGACGCCTTCCGCATCCCGGCGGCCCGGATGCACATCATCGAGAACGCCTACGACGCCGAGACGGACCTCATCCTCGCCGGAGGCGGCCCAATCGGCGCCGGATTCGAGGGCGACGAGCCGGTCGTCCTGTTCGTAGGGCGGCTATCAAACGAGAAGGGCGTCGACGACCTGATCCGGGCCATGGCCCTGGTCAACGAGTCAGTCCCGACCAGGCTGGTGGTGATAGGCGATGGGCCGATGCGCGCCGAGCTCGAGGCGCTTGCGCGTACCGAGGGGATCGCCGAGCGCACCGCCTTCGCAGGCTACGTGCGCCAGCCATTCCGGCAGATGGCGGCGGCAACCGTGACGGCCATCCCGTCTCATTTCGAGGCGTTCAGCGTGGTCATTCTCGAGGCGATGCGCAGTGGCGCCGCGGTCGTGGCCGCCGATTGCGACTGGTCGCCGCGCGAGGTGATCGAGGATGGCCGAAACGGCCTGCTCGTGCCGGTTGCGGACCCCACCGCACTGGCCGGCGCGATCCTGCGCGTGCTCGGAGATCCGTCGCTCGCCGAGCGCCTGCGGCGCGAGGCGCGGCTGAGCAGCGAGCGTTACTCACCGCAGCGCAACATCGACGCCTACCAGAGCTTGATTACCGAGCTCGTCGCGCGGCGAGCCAAGCTACGGAACGAAAGCCCATAGCTCGTTGCCGTGTCCTCCGGCAGTCGCCGTGAAGAAGATCGTGTCGCCAGCGCCGGTAATGTTGGACAACGCCTGGCTCGATGGAGTGGCGCTGACCACGTGCGTGCCGTCGAACGTGCCGTCGCTCCTCCACAGCCGCTCGGCTCCTTCACCGTCGAGGAAGCCGTTGAAGTAGAGCACTGAGTCGAGCACGGCGAGCGACCGGGCATAGCCATAGGCGCCCACACTGGCCCGAACGTCAACACCTACTGGCTGCGTGCCGGCCGACGTGCCGTCGCTCGTCCAGATGCCACCCTCGGAGAAGAAGAACAGCGTCCCATCGACGTCGACCGGATTTTCCGCGGCCGTCGAGGCGATCATGGTCGTCCCCGCCTTCGTCCCGTCCGACTTCCACAGCTCGTCGGGAAAGAGGTGACCGGTTTCGCCGCTCCAGTAGTGCCGTTGATGCAGGAACGCGTGCCCGCCGGCACTGGTGATCTTGAACGTCCCGAGATCCGCGAGCTTCTTGGTTCCAGCGGCCGTCCCGGTGCTCCGCCACAGCTCGAGCTCGTCCAGGCAGAAATAGAGATTGGCACCAGCAACTGTGAGGCCGGGTCCGGCGTCCGGGTCGCCTGACTCTTCGTCGCCGATGGCGCCCCTTACCGGCGCACCGGAGGACCCGCGCACAGCCTTGGTGCCCTTCGCGGTCCCGTCCGTCTTGTACAGCACGCGCTCGGAATAGGTGGCGCCTGAACGGATGAAATAGAGCTTGCCCGCAAACTCAACGAACGCGCCGGGATAACTGCTGTCCGGCCCGGTGCGGATGTCCTTTACGCGTCGCGTGCCGGTTGGCGTGCCATCTGTCCGCCACAGCTCGATGCCGGTGACACCGTCGTCCGCGCTGAAGTACACGTTGTCGTTGTATGGCGTGAAGCCACGTGGGTCACCTGCCGGGGCTCCGGGTCGGATGTCCTTGACCCTCTTTGTCCCGAGCTCGGTTCCATCGCTGATCCACAGCTCTCGACCAGTGGCTCCATCGTCGGCGCTGAAGTAGAGCCTGTCTCCGACTGCCTCGAGTCGGAGCGGAGTCGAGCCGGCGGATCCCGGCCTGATGTCCTTGATCCTCTGCGTTCCCTCTGGCGTGCCGTCGGTCGTCCACAGCTCGCGGCCGCTCGACTCGTCCTTCGCGGTGAAGAACAGCGTCCCATTCACGTCGGTCAGCTCGCGCGGAATCGAGCCGCCGGATGGAAGGATGTCCTTCACCAGGTACGGGCCGCTCGCCCCAGCGACGGCGCCCGCATTTCCTCCAACAACGGTCAAGCCGAGTACCAGAGCGGAAGCGATGCGCATCGACGCAGATCGAGACAGCGGGGCCATCATGGCCTCCTTTCGGTCCTCAGACCAGGTGGCAGGACCACTCGGAATGCGAGCCGCCGGCGGCTCGCTCTAAGCCCAGTAGACCCGAGCAATCACGGTG
>DASQLS010000140.1:0-8019 GCA_035629915.1 Candidatus Limnocylindrales bacterium
ATGTTCCCCGAAGAGGAGATGTTCGGCATCGACCTGGTCGTGCCCGACGTCACCTACCTGCGCGAGCGCGCCGACAAGGTCAAGGCGTTCCTGATCACCCACGCTCACGAGGACCACGTCGGTGGGCTGCCCTACGTTCTGCCGTACTTCCCGGGCGTGCCGATCTACGCCTCGACCCTGGCCCGCGGCCTGCTGGGCAACAAGATCAAGGAGCACAAGCTCAACAACAACCCGCTGCTCGCCCTCGAGCCGGGAGAGACGGTCGAGCTCGGCGCCTTCAGCGCGACGGCCTTCCGGATCGGCCACTCGATCCCCGACGCGATGGGCATCGCGTTGCGAACACCCCTCGGGCTGATAGTGCACACCGGCGACTTCAAGTTCGACCACACGCCGGTCGACGGCAAGATGTCCGACATCCATGCCCTGGCCCAGTTCGGCAGCGAGGGCGTTCTGTGCCTGCTGTCCGATTCGACGCGCGCCGAGAGCCCCGGTTACACGCCGTCTGAGCGCACCGTCGGCGAGGCGTTCCGCGACATCATGGAGGGCCTCGACGGGCGGATCATCGTCGCCACCTTCGCCAGCAACATCGCGCGCATCCAGCAGGTCTTCGATGCGGCACGCACCTTCGATCGGCGCGTAACGGTCATCGGCCGCTCGATGGAGCAGAACGTGCGCATCTCGACCGAGCTGGGCTACCTCCAGTATCCGGCTGAGCAGCTGGTGCCGAAGGATCGCCTTAAGGACGTTCCGGACTCCAAGCTGGTCATCGCCACGACCGGGGCGCAGGGTGAGCCGATGGCCGGCCTGGCCCGAATGGCCAATCGCGACCACCGCTGGGTAGAGCTCCAGCCGGGCGACACGGTGATCGTCAGTGCCAGCCCCATCCCGGGCAATGAGGAGGTGGTCGGGCGCACGATCGACAACCTGTTCAAGGTCGGCGCGAATGTCTTCTACCATGACATCAAGCGCGCCCACGTGTCCGGCCACGCTAGCCAGGAAGAGCTCAAGCTGATGCTCAACCTGACCCGGCCCAAGCACTTCATCCCGATGCACGGCGAGTTCCGGATGCTCGTCCAGCACGGTCGCCTCGCCGCCGAGCTTGGTGTTGCGCCGGACAACATCTTCATCATCGAAAATGGCCAGCCGATCGACTTCGCGCCCGACGGCACCGCGCGCCGGGGTCCACCGGTCGAGGCGGGCTACGTGTACGTCGATGGCCTCTCCGTCGGCGAGGTGGGCGACGTCGTCCTGCGTGATCGGCGGGCGCTCGCCAACGATGGCATGTTCCTGGTCGTCGTGACTGTCGACAAGCAGACCGGGACGTTGATCGGCAAGCCGGAGATCGTCACGCGCGGCTTCGTCGCGGCGTTCGATGATCCGGTCATCGCTGCCGCGGCCGATCGGGTCGCCAGGGCGATCGAGAACCCGGGCGACCACACAACGGAGGTGGCGCTGCTCAAGGCACAGATCAAGGACAGCCTGTCGCAGTACCTGTACGACAGGACCAAGCGCCGACCCATGGTCTTCCCCGTCGTGGTAGAGGTCTAGGTGGCCACCAGGGCACGTCGCGCCGCGCCTGCATCGCGCTCGCGCTCCAAAAAGAGCGCTTCCAGGGGACGGCTCGAAGGCTTCCGCGTACCGCCGCATGTCGCCCGGTCGCTGCTCGGCCTTGGGCTGCTGATTCTCGGCGCCGTCACGCTCATCGCCCTGCTCTTCCCGCAGGAGGGCATCCTGATTCGCTACGTCAACGACGTGCTGCGCCCGGCGTTTGGGCAGGGAGCGTGGCTGCTCGCCGCACTGCTGATCGTCGCCGGCATCGCCATCGAGCGACCGGCGCGCATTGGCTACGGATCGACGCTCGCGGTCGTAGGCGGGCTGATCGTGTTCGTCGCCGGCCTCGGCCTGATCCACCTTGTTTGGGGCAGGGGAGGTGGTCAGGAGGCGCTGAGCGACGGCGGTGGGGCGTTGGGCAACCTACTTTCCTCGACCACGTCAGACCTGGTCTCGCCAATCGGCGCCTTCGTCGTTCTCGTCGGCATGCTGATTGCCGGCCTGCTGCTGATGTTCAACGTCACGCTGCGTGGCTTGTTCAGCCCCGTCGCCGGCGGCGGACGAATTCTCGCCTCGGCCATCGCCACTCCCGCTCGGGCGATAGCCGACGGTGCCGCCACACGACGCGCCGAAGCGGCAGCAATTCCTGCCGCGGCGGCCGCGACGGTCGCGCCACGGGGACGAATCAAGATCGAGGCCCAGCCGCGGCCGGACCTGCCCGTGCCCGAGTCATCCGCGGCGCCGCTCAGCCAGACGGTGTGGAGCGGCGGCGGAGCGAGCCCATCACCGCGGGGCGCCGAAGCCGCAACGGCCGTGGCGTTGGCACCGGCCGCGACAGCGCTTGCGAGACGCACGGCTGCTGATGCCGACGACGAAGTGGAAGAGCGCCCGGCGCGCGTCTGGAACCTGCCCG
Organism: Candidatus Limnocylindrales bacterium; assembly: GCA_035629915.1. Classification (GTDB taxonomy): domain Bacteria; phylum Chloroflexota; class Limnocylindria; order Limnocylindrales; family CSP1-4; genus JALYGJ01. Next base: position 2,465 of record DASQLS010000140.1, read on the forward strand.
CGATCTCGATGCTCGACGTCGCCGTCGCGGCCGCGCCGGCCCAGCGGCTCGACCACGCCCGCAACATCAGGATCATCGAAGAGAAGCTGGCCAGCTTCCAGATCCCGGCGTCGGTGACGGCCACCAACACCGGCCCGGTCGTGACCCAGTACGAGGTCAAGCCCGACGCCCGCGTCAAGCTGTCGCGCATCGAGGCTCTCGCCGACGACCTGGCGATGGCGCTCGCGGCACGCTCGATCCGGATCGAGGCGCCGATCCCCGGGCGGGACGTCGTCGGCGTGGAGATCCCCAACCACAACAGCGAGATCGTCGGCTTCCGCAAGCTGCTCGAGGACGCACGGATGAGCGAGGCAGCGAGCAAGCTGACCTTCGCCCTCGGCCGCGACGTGTCCGGCAAGGCCTACGCCGTGGACCTGGCGCGGATGCCGCATCTGCTCATCGCCGGCGCGACCGGCTCGGGCAAGAGCGTGTGTGTCAACGCGCTGATCACGAGCGTTCTGATGCGGGCCACGCCGGACGAGGTGCGCCTGATCCTGATTGACCTCAAGCGCGTCGAGCTCGCCGCGTACAAGGACCTGCCCCACCTCGAGACTCCGGTGATCGTCGAATCGCACGAGGCGCGCGCCGTGCTGACCAACATGGTCCACGAGATGGAGCAGCGCTACGAGGCACTGGCCGGTGCCATGGAGCGCAACATCGCCTCGTACAACGTCAGCCCGAGACGCACCGGCCCCTCGATGCCGTACCTGGTCGTGGTCATCGACGAACTGGCCGACCTGATCCTTCGTGAGGGCCGCAAGGTTGAGGACCCGATCGTCAAGCTCGCCCAGAAGGCACGTGCCGTCGGCATCCACCTAGTCCTGGCCACGCAGCGGCCGAGCGTCAACGTGGTGACCGGCCTGATCAAGGCCAACGTGCCGTCACGCATCGCCTTCGCGATGGCTTCGAACGTCGACTCGCGCACCGTTCTGGACGCCCCCGGCGCCGAGGACCTGATCGGCCGCGGCGACATGCTCTACCAGCCGGCCGACCTGCCGCGGCCGGTGCGCCTGCAGGGTGTGTTCGTGAGCGATGCCGAGGTTCACGGCGTGACCGACTTCTGGCGCGACCAGGCCGAGCCCGACTACAACCGCGACCTGCTCAAGGGAGCCGACAGCGATGAAGGCACGGACGGCGGCCAATTCAGCTGGTTGGCCAAGTCGGCCGAGGACGAGATGGCGCCGCGAGCCGCCGAGCTGGTGATGCAGACCGGACGGGCGAGCACGTCGATGCTGCAGACCAAGCTCAAGGTCGGATTCAACCGCGCGACGCGGATCATGGACGCGCTCGAACAGCACGGCGTGATCGGTCCGCTCGACCCGCGCAACCCCGGTGCGCCACGTGCGGTTTACGGCCCGGAGAACTGGCTGCGCGGCCCTTCAGACGTGGACGGGGACGACTAACGGCCCTCTCCCGGAGCATCCCGATCGGGCATACCGTCTAGACTTTCCCGGCGCGTCAGAGATGGCGTAACCCGATTTTCGATCAACGAGGGATCCAGCCCACTTATGACCGCACGCCACCAACTTCGTATCGGCAACCGCCGTTTGGGCCGCGACAGAACGCCCATCGACGCCGTGCCGGCTCCGCCTGTTGGTGAGACGCTGCAGGCGGCGCGCGAGCGCAAGGGCGTCGATCTCTACCGCGCCGAGCGCGACACCAAGATCAGGTTGCGCTACCTCTCGGCGCTCGAGGACAGCGACTACGACGAGCTGCCGGCGCCGGTCTACGTCAAGGGTTTCCTGCGCAATTACGCGATCTATCTCGGCCTGGACCCGGACGAGGTGCTCGATCGATGGCACGACGAGATGGAGCAGATGCGAACCGCCACGCGGGTTGCCGTCGCGCCGCCGCCGATGCCGCTCGTCGAGCCCGGTGGACGGCGTGTGACCATCACGCCGGGAATGTTCGTGGCCGGTCTCGTGCTGCTCGTCGTGGTGGCCTTCGTGGGCTACCTCGGCGTCCAGTTCCTGCGCTTCGTCGAAGTGACGCCGATCGAGCTCACTTACCCCACCGACCGCTTCACCGAGATCGACGCCGAGTCGGTAGTGCTCGAGGGCACCAGCGGGCCGGGTGCGGTGGTGACCATCCGCGGATCAGGCGACGCGCTCTACAACACAACTGCCAACGATCAGGGCGTGTGGTCGCGTGAGGTCATCCTCGCCCGCGGCCCGAACACGTTCGGCATCACCGCCCAGGATCCTGTTACGGGTCGCTCTTCGACCGAGCTGCGATTGACCATCAACGTGCCGCTGCCGCAGGCCTCTCCGACGCCTACCGGCAACTCGGCAACTCCGGCGCCGGCCGCGCCACTGGCAATGACGATCGAGGCGCCAACCAACGGCGCCGTCGTGGTTGGCCCAGACGTCACGTTCAGCGGCACGACCACCGGCACGCGACTGACGATCGCCTCGACTTACGTCGCCGCGCCGGGCGCCTCTCCGGCTCCGTCGCCGTCGGAAAGTCCGACGACAGAGCCGGGCGCCAGTCCCTCAGCGCCGCCGATCGGCCCCGCGGCCGACGTGACGATCAACGCGCTGGGCGTCTTCGACCAGACACTCAGCTTCGAGCCGGGCCGCTGGAACATCGTCGTCACCGCGTACGCGAGTGGCGAGGATCCCGTCTCGAACACGATCGAGCTGACCGTCCAGCCGCCACCGGCGTCCTCCATCACCTTGCTCATCTCGGTCGAGGGCGCCGACTCGTGGGTCCGCGTCGTATCCGACGGGGAGCGCCTGCAGGGCTACGGCAGCCGAACGCTGCGCGAGGGCGAGACGCACACGGTCAACGCCATCAACGAGATGTGCCTCCGTGCCGGCAATGCGGGCGCGCTGCACCTGACGCTCAACGGGGTCGACATCGGCTTCCTCGGCGAGAACGGCGATGTCGGCAGCTGGCTGATCGTCCTCGGCCAGAACCCCATCCCGGCGCCCGCACCCTGTACATGAATGTCGGACGCTTCGGCGGCCATCTCGGACTCGACCTCGGCTGACGAACAGGCCGACCTCGTCGCGCTTGCGCGCCGGCTCCAGGAGATCTTCATCGAGCGTGGATTGACGCTCGCTACGGCCGAGTCATGCACCGGCGGCCTTATCGGCCACGTGCTGACCGAGGTGCCCGGTGTCAGCGACTACTACGCGGGTGGCCTGATCAGCTACAGCAACGAGGTCAAGCAATCGGGCCTCGGCGTCGACCCGCACATCCTGGAAACGCACGGTGCCGTGTCGGCGCAAACGTGCGTTGCGATGGCGGAGGGGGCGAGGCAGCGCTTCGGGGTCAGCCATGCCATCTCGGTTACCGGAATAGCCGGACCCGGCGGTGGAAGCGACTCGAAGCCGGTCGGGCTCACTTACGTCGGCGTCGCCGACGCGAACGGCCACGACGTTCGGCGCAATATCTGGCAATCCGACCGGCACAAAAACAAGCTGCTCAGTGCACGCGCCGCGCTGGAGCTGTTGCTCGAGCGTCTCGCTTGACGCGAGCGGCGGCGGACATTGGGCGCGGCCTGGCGCCGAGTCGCGAAGCGCGGCCGATCCGCGCTGGCGAGCGGATCCACGTGCTGGGTGCTGCTGGCGCCGGCGCGTCCGCGGCCGTGCTGCTGGCACATCGTGCCGGCGCATCGGTGAGTGGCTGCGACCCCGGCGGGCCTTCGCCTTACACAGGTGCGCTGCTGGACGCCGGCATTCCGCTCACCTGGGAGCACTCGGCCAGCCATGTGACGGCCGATGCTGCGGTTGCACCCGAGCGCCTGGCGGTGACCAAGGCACTGACCGCCGTCAATCCGGATCACCCCGAGCTCGTCGCCGCCCGAGAGCACGGCATTCCCGCCGAAGCGTGGCAGCAGATCGTCGCCGACGCGGCTGCAACCAGCGGACAGCGGCTCGTGGCCGTCGCCGGAACCCACGGGAAATCAACCACGACCGGCTGGCTGATTGACGTGCTCGTCCGCGCCGGGCGTGACCCGTCCGCATTCGTTGGAGCGCTGCTTGATCCGGTGCTGACGAACGGCGTCGCGAGCACGGCCCGATGGGGGAGTGGCGACACCTTCATCGTGGAGGCCGACGAGTACGCCGGCAACTTCGATCCGTACCGTCCCGACGTGATTGTGCTGCTCAACGCCGAATGGGACCATCCCGACGTCTTTGCCGACGAACGGGCCGTGCTCGGCGCGTTCGAGGCGTGGATCCGTCGCGCCCCGGGTGCGACGCTGGTCGCCGACACGGCTGATGCCGGCGTGGAGCGAATCGTCGAACGGCTGGGCGATTGGCCGGGCCAGATCGTCGCTGCACCACGTGACGTGCCCATCGACTGGCTGATCGGCCTGCCCGGCCCGGCCAACGCGGCCAACGCGCGCTCGGTGATTGGCGTGGCACGCGTCCTGGGAGTGCCCGAAGAGCCGTTGCGCGCGAGCCTGGCCGAGTTCAAGGGCGTTGGCCGGCGGTTCGAGCTGAAGGGCGAGGTTGGTGGCGTGATCGTGCTCGATGACTACGGCCACCACCCGACGGCAATCGCGCGTACGCTCGAGGCTGTCCGGTCGCGTTACCCGGGCCGACGGGTTTGGGCCGTTTACGAGCCGCTGACCTATCACCGAACTGCGTCGATGCTCGACCAGTTTGCCGAAGTGCTGGCCACGGCAGACGAGGTGGCAATCGCCGACATCTGGGCCGGCCGCGATACGGACACGACCGTGACCAGTGCGCAGGCGCTGGCCGATGCCGTCATCCAACGCGGCGGCCCGTCTGCTGCCGCGCCGGGATCGGTCGAGGACACCGCTGACTATCTCTCCTCGCGAGTGCAGACGGGCGACGTCGTGCTGGTCATGGGTGGTGGTCGCTCATACGTGATCGCCGATCGACTGGTGGAGCTGCTCAAGGGCAGAGAGGCGGACGCGCCCTAGACTTTGGCCGATGCCCACGCTCACCCACGGCGATGCCCAGGACCTGATGGCCGCGTTCAAGCTCGGCTGGGAGCGACGATCGCCGGACATGATCATCGAGCTGTTCGACAGCAACATCGACTATCGGCCGGATCCATTCGCAGAGCCACTGATCGGACTGAACGCGGTGCGCGCGTTGTGGAACGACGCAATCGCCGCCCAAGAGCACGTCGACTTCGACGCTGAGAGGATCTGGGTCAGTGGCTCCACCGTGTTGACCAGCTGGCACGTCGCCTACACCCGCGTCGCCACTGCGGAACGGGTTCGAGTGCGCGGATTCATGACCCTCGAGCTGGGCGACGACGGCAAGGTGGCGCGGCTTCGACAATGGCCACTCGAAAGAGAGGTCGGCAGGGACCGGAAAGCGAAGGGAGGTGCGAGCGATGGCGGGTGACATCTCGTTCGATGTGGTCAGTGATTTCGATCACCAGGAGCTGGTCAACGCGCTCGATCAGGCACGGCGCGAGATCGGTACGCGCTACGACTTCAAGGGCGCCAAGGCCGAGATCGAATTGGGCAAGGAGGAGGTCGTCCTTCGTGCCGACAGCGAATCACGCGCCAAGTCGATGCGCGACCTGAT
>DASQLS010000141.1:0-10567 GCA_035629915.1 Candidatus Limnocylindrales bacterium
GACGTTCTCGCGATTGGCGACCGCGTGGCGCTCGAGGAGGCCGCGCACGTGCACGTACTGGTCCCACTCGGGAACCCGGTACGCGAGATGGCTGAGCCCGTACGGGCTGATGTCGATACCGCGGGTGGCCAGCCGGTCGCACTGTCGCGCGGCGAATGCCCGGTAGTCCCCGATGATTTCTTCGATTGGGTTGGCCATCAACCGTCCCTTCTGGCGCTGAAGGCGGATGGTCGCTACGACCGTCGGGCACGTCAATCCCGTGATTCGAACGATGGTCGCGCACCTGCCGGCGCCCAACTGTGCCGCCGGCGGGCCCACTACAGGTTCCTCTTCACTCAGGCGGGCACCTGGGACATCCGCACTCGGTTGCGCTGGCAGCTTGGCGGTCAGACATAGTGCGTCGCCTGAAGCAAGTTCCACGGCAGATCGACCAGGTCGTCGCGTTGGTCCTACGCGTGCTCGATTCGACCGTGCGCGGCGTCTACCTCTACGGCTCGGCGGTCAGCGATGTACTCCGGCCGAACAGCGATCTTGACCTGTTGCCGTTGTCGGCCGGGCCACAACGGATGAAGAAAGGCAGGCGGCTTCGCGTCCAAGGAGACCGCGGCCGATTGGGCGCTCCCGCAGATCCAACCCGAGCATCGGGCAGCTCTCGCACGGGCGCGCGACAGCTACATCGGCATCGAAGCCGACCAGTGGATGGACCTGCTCGCGTCGGCTGAGAGACCGCGAACGAGTTGCTTGAACGAGTGCAATCGGCCTCAGGCTGAGGATACTGTCAGCGCCGATACAATCCGGCCAGTGACCAGCAAGTTCCGCGGTGGCGAGATCTACGGCATCGAGATCCCGACCGTGTTCGATGAGAACAACTCGATCCGCTGCGAGGGATGCCACGAGCCGATCAGCGGCACGCCATTTCGCGTCACGCTGCTCGACATCGTCGCTCCCGAGGCACCGCCGAGCTGGGCCGTTGGCGCCAGGCTCAACCCGGGGCCCCATCAATTCCATGCTCAGCCGGGCCACTTCCGCGCCTGGGCTCGAACCAAGGGTCACCTGTTCTGCCGCCTGTCCGACGTGCGCGAGATCATGCGCCCGGTGCCGATCCCGGGCGAAACGCCGCGCTGGGGGCTCTGCGACGGCCAGCACCGCGAGGCCCACGAGTTCGTTCCGGCCTGACAGAAATCTGATCCGATGACCATCGCCGTATTGCTCACTTCGCTGACCGCCCTGCTGGCGCTGATCTTCTCGATCGCCCTCTTCGATCAGTGGCTCGAACGACGCCGGGGCTTCCAGCTCATCTGGGCCCTGGGCATGGCCTTCTTCGCCATCGCCGCGGCCTGCGAAGCCATCGGCGCACTGTTCGGCTGGAACGACGCGCTGTACCGAACCTGGTACCTGACCGGGGCGGTTTACACGGCCGGCTGGCTTGGGCTGGGCACGGCCTACCTGCTCGGCAAAACGCGCTTCGGCTACACCTACGGCGCGTTGCTGTTGCTCGGCGGCCTGATCGCGTTCGCCGCTCGCAACCGCTATCCCGACGCGGCCACGTTCGCGATCCTGTTGCTCATCGCGGCACTCGTGATCGCCCTCGCGATCGCTGTCGAGACCTACTTCCAGAACGAGCGCTGGCCGCAGATCGCGGCTCTCGCGCTTGTCGTGGCGAGCGCGATCGCCGCCGTCCTTGCCTTCACTCAGCCGCTCGCCACGAGCGGCTTCACGCTCGATCCGCGCACGGGCGTGCCGACAGGCGACGCCATCCCGGGCACGTTGCGCCTCATCTCGTTGGTGATCAACGTGACCGGTGGGCTGGCGCTTGCCCTTGGGGCGCTCTTCTCGGCGTACATCTTCATGCCCAAGAAGCGCGTCCTGGACTACTCGCTCGATCCCGGTCAGCCGGGCGACCAGTTCCTGTTCAACATAATCATCGCCTGCGTCGCGATCCCGGTGAACTTCGTGGCCTCGATCCCCGGCGCCATCGTCGCCCTCTTCACGGGAAAGATTCACAGCCGCGTACCGGCCACGCTGCTGATCGGCCTCGGGGCGGTCATCGCCAGCGGAACCGACACGCTTTCGCGCCTCGGCTCGACAGATCTCTTCCAGGTGGGCAAGTTCGCCGCGGTTCTGCTCATATTCGTCGGCTTCCTGGTTTCAATCGAGGCGTTCCGCGAGATACGCATCCCGTTCACCCACCACGTTCTCCGCGGGGGCCGTAGCGAGCGCGCGAATGTCGCGCAGACGGACGGCGCTGGTTGAGGAATCTGACGGCGCCGATTTGAGCAAGGCCGTGCTGGGCACTGCCCTCGTGGCAATGGCGGCTGCCCTGTTCGGGATGCTCAGCTACCTGGCCCGGGGAGCCGAAGCAGCCGGGGTCGACGCCCTTCCGTTCGTCGCCTGGCGCGGCGGGATCGCGGCCCTCACGCTGCTGTTGGCCGGGGTCGTGGTCGGTCGCAGGGCGGGGACGCCGATGCTCCCCGACATCCGGCTCCTCAAGCCTGATCGGCGCGTTGCGCTGCTGCTCGCCAGCCTGTGCGGCGCGCTGCTCAACATCGCGATCTTCGCGGCGTTCTTGCGCATGCCGATCGCAGTCGCGCTGATCTGCTTCTACACCTTCCCGGCCATCGTCACCCTCGCCGCGGTGCCGCTTTACGGGGAGCGGCTGGGCCTCGTCCGGCTCTCGGCGCTGGGTCTGTCGATGGTCGGACTCGTGCTCGTCCTGCTGCCGTCGCTGACCGGTGCCGGCGGACTCTCGGTCGACCCCCTTGGCCTCGTGTTGGCGCTCTTCGCGGCCGTCTGCCAGGCCGCCTTCGTGCTCATCGCCGGTCGCGGCTTCAACCCTCTTCCGGTCATCGGCGTATCAACCTACGTCGTGCTCGCGGCGGTAGTCGTCAGCGTGCCATTGGCCGTGCTGATGGGCGAGGGTGCGGGACTGGTTGGTCCGTTCCAGGCACCAGACGCGTGGGTCTGGGTGCTGGTTGGCGGCATCCTGTGCGCCGCGATTCCAACGTCCGCGTTCGTCGCCGGCATCGGCCTTATCGGGCCCAGTCGGGCGGCCATTTTGATGACCATCGAACCGCTCGTCGGGGTCACGCTGGCCGCGCTGCTGCTCGGCGAGCAGCCGAGTCCGATCCAGGGTGTCGGCGGCGCATGCGTGCTTTTCGCGGCGGCGGCGCTTCAGATCGCGCCGCGCACCACGTCCGAGATACCCGCCGAAGCGGAGGTCGGCCGAACCGTCTGAGCAACGAACGGCCGGCCGGCTGAGCCTGGCCCGGCCAGCTTTCTGCAAGGCGCTCACAACCCCCGCGGCTATACTCGCCCCGCCCTACGCGATGTGGCGCCCCATTCGCGCCGCGGGTATCTGACGACTCACCACGAGGTCACGCTTGCGCGTCCGTAAAGCAGTTTTCCCCGCCGCTGGCTGGGGCACCCGCTTCCTGCCGGCTACCAAGGCACAGCCGAAGGAGATGCTGCCCCTCGTCGACAAACCGGTCATCCAGTACGGCATCGAAGAAGCCGTTGCCGCCGGCATCGACCAGGTCATCATCGTCACCAGCAGCCAGAAGCGAGCGATCGAGGACCACTTCGACCACTCCTACGAGCTCGAACACCTGCTCGAGGAAAAGGGCGACATCGACATGCTTCGCCGCGTGCGCCAGATCGGCGACATGGTCCAGATCAGCTATGTCCGCCAGAAGGAGCAGCTCGGGCTGGGCCACGCGGTGCTGATGGCCAAGGAGCTGGTCGGCCACGAACCGTTCGCGGTCATCCTGTCGGACGACGTGACGACCGCCGACCGACCGGTAATCGGCCAGTTGATCGAGGCGTACAAGCAGACGCACTCGTCGGTCGTGGCAGTAATGGAAGTGCCGCGCGAGGAGACCGATCGCTACGGCGTGATCGATCCCGACGAGGACGCCCAGACGAACGACGACCGCCTGTACAAGATGCGCGGCGTGGTCGAGAAGCCCAGCCCGGAGGACGCGCCGAGCAACTTGGCGATCATCGGCCGCTACGTGCTCACGCCCAAGATCTTCGAGAAGCTCGAGCAGACGCCGCGCGGCGCGATCGGCGAGATCCAGCTGACCGATGCGATCGAGGCGCTGATGGCCGAGCAGGACGTGTATGCCTACGCGTTCGAGGGGAAGCGCCACGACGCGGGTACGACGATGGGCTGGCTCAAGGCCTCGGTCGAGCTCGCCCTCGATCGCGAGGACATCGGCGCCGAGTTCCGGCGTTATCTGGCCGGCCTCGACCTGGGCTGATCGGTCGGCTAACTCGATGACCCAGGAGACAGTGGCAACCCGGCGGACCCATGGCTGAGGTAGGACAGGTCCTGGCCGGCCGCTACAGGCTGGTCGAGCTGCTCGGCCAGGGTGGCATGGCGACCATCTTCCGCGGCCACGACGGACAGCTTGGCCGCGACGTGGCCGTCAAGGTGCTGCGCGCCGAGTACGGCCGCGATCCGGCGTTCGTGGCCCGCTTCCGGCAGGAAGCGCAGTCGGCGGCCGCGCTGAGCCATCCGAACGTGGTCAACGTCTTCGACTACGGGATGGAAGCGGGCGACCCGTTCATCGTCATGGAGATGATCGACGGCGGCGACCTCGGCGCCGTGATCAAGGAGCGCGGCACGCTCGAGCCGCTTGCCGCCGCCCGCATCGCTCAGCAGATCTTCGAGGCGCTCGACACCGCCCATGCGCGCGGCATCGTCCATCGCGATATCAAGCCGACCAACGTGCTGCTCACGAGCTCGGGCCGGGTCAAGGTTGCCGACTTCGGCATCGCCCGCGCCTTCTCCGAGGCGCAGCTGACAATGCCCGGCACGACCCTCGGCAGCGTCCATTACTTCAGCCCCGAGCAGGCGCGCGGCGAGATGGTCACGTCTGCGTCGGACGTCTATTCAGCGGGTCTGGTGCTGTTCGAGATGCTCACCGGTCGACGCGCCTGGACTGGCGACTCCGCGGGCGCCGTTGCAGTCGCGCGACTGGCGGGCGACCCGCCGTCGCCGTCAGACATTCAGCCAGGCGTGCCCGAGGTCCTCGACACTGCCGTGCGCAGGTCGCTCGCGCGACTGCCAGCCGACCGGCCGACCGCCGGAGACATGGCCGCACTACTTGGCCGCTACATCGCGGACCCAAGTGCCGTGGCAGTCGCCTCGGCGGGCACTGCCGTGGCTGGCACTGCTGCAGCGGGTGCTGCCGGCATTGGTGCGGCCGCAGCCGCAACGGCAGGGAGTGCCGACGCGCCACCGGGTTACCCGGGCTACCCGGCCGCTTCCCCACCCGGCGCGTACGGAACGCCCTATGGCCAAATGGCCTACCCGAGCGATGCCGACGACGAGCCCGGCGGCACGAGTCCGTGGGGCTGGATCGCGGCGCTGCTGGCCGTGCTCCTGCTGCTCGCCGGTGGCGGTCTGCTCTTCGTGCTCCTCAGCGGCCGAGGGCCGGCGATACCGACGGCACAGCCGAGCTTCGGTTTCGTCGCCATGCCCAACTTCGTCGGCCAGCTGCTGGCCGATGCGGAGAGCACCGCAGAAGAGCAGGGGCTGGTGCTGACGGTCGGCGCCTATGTGGTCAACGACGAAGCGCCCGAGGGCACGATCGTCGACCAGTCGCCGGCGGCCGGCGGGCAGGTGCGCATCGGCTCGCGCGTCAGCGTCAACGTCGCCACGCAGGGTGAGACAGTGCCCGTGCCCGACGTGCGGATGCGTACTGAGGCCGAGTTCTTCGCCATCCTCGCTCAGAACAACCTCGCCCCCGGCCAGCGCGCGGAGGGGTATGACCCCGAGGTGCCCGCGTCGCTGATCGTCCGAACGAATCCGCGCCAGGGCGTCGAAGTCGCCCGCGGCACGTCGATCGATTACGTCGTGTCGCTCGGCCCAATGCCTACACCCACGCCCAGCCCGCTGCCCACCGACATACCGCTGACACCGCCGCCGACGGACCCCCAACCGACCGATCCACCGACCGAGCCACCCACGGCGGCGCCGACACCGAGCCCGACGCCTTCACCTGAGCCGACGCCGACACCGGCGCCCACCCCCGCACCGGTGCCCGTCGGCAACTACGTGTTGCCGTTCCTGGCCGACCTGGGCCAGGCTCAGGCACAGATCGTCACTGACGGGCTGCAAGTTGGTGTTGTCTGGCCGAGCGACGCGGCAGCCGACTGGATCGTATGTATCCAATATCCGGCTGCGGGAGAGCTCGTGCCGCCCGGAACGCTCGTCCACCTGTTCGTCAAGCCGCCCTTCGACGCGTGTTGAGAGCGCGTAGACTGCCTGTCGATGGGGACATGGCGCTGCCCTAACTGCAGAACGGTGCAGGTCGAATCGGCGCAATGCTTCCTGTGTCAGCGCTCGGCGACGAGCTGCGGCACATGCGTCAACTTCTGCAGATCGGTCGTTGGTGGCGTCGGCTACTGCACCCTGGATCGGAAGCGCGAGCCACTCACCGGGGAGGAGCAGCGCCCGTGCTGGACAGGCACGCCATTGGCCGTCGTGGACGGCTTGTTTGGGTCTCCGGCGCCGAGTGAGACGCCGCCGCTCAATTCACGGTAAGCAGCTCATCCGCTCGTAGCTCAGCGCCAGAGGAAAGAGTCACCAGGGCGGTAATGCGCCAGGTGCCCCTTGAGTTGGGTGATGCCGGGACGTCAACCCCTTGCCAGGTGGCGATGCCGTCGCTCGTTCGGGTGTGGTGCGTCGTTGTCGCGAGGTTGGGCGGCGACAGGCCGAAGGTGACCACGGCGTCGTCGATCGGCTGGCCGTGCTCGTCGTGGACCGTGGCCACGATCTCGAGTCGCGTTGGGAGCGTCGCAGCGTCCGCCTCGGTCGGCGAGATGGTGAGCACCAGCGACGCGTTGCTGTCGGCACGCACGAGCACGATCCGGGTCTGTGACACGTTGCCGGCGGGGTCCTCGCTGCGCAGCGTGAGCGGGTTCTGGCCGAACGTCAGCTCGAGCAACGCTTCGAAGCGGCCGCCGGCATCGACTGACGTCGGGATCGAGTTCCCGCTGCGCCCACTGACGATGGACATGTCCGCGCCCGCTTCGGTTCGCCCGGTGAGCAGTTGCTCGGCGGTGTGGATGCGCTCGGTGTCCTCCGGGCTGATGATCCGGATGTCGGGCGCAATGTCGTCGCGAGTTATCGCCACGGCCGCCGAGCGCTGCCCCTCGCCGCCCGCTCCAACGAGGGCCGCGCGGATGTCGTTGTCGCCCTGCTGCAGCGGCACGTCCTCGATCCGAAACTGCTCGGCGCGTGGCAGCGGCCGTTCGCGGACGGCCTCGCCGTTTACGTACACGCGAACGAGGTATTCCTGGTCGCTGCGCAGGCCATCCGGCCGGCTGACGGCTAGATCGATGTCGGCCGCCCGCGTGAGGCGCGCCGGTGCGATCACGGTCGGCGCGGGCGGCGGCGGGGCGCCAACAGACGGTCGTGACCCGGGCTGGTTGAGCGCCTGGCTGCCGAACGCGATCGAACCACCGACGAGAAGCAGCAGGGCAGCCGCAACACCGATCCGCCGCGACCAGCTGACGCGGCGGGCGAGGCGGCGCGGTTTGGCAGCAGCACGGGTCCGGCGCGCGCGCTGGGCACGGGCGCGCCTGTCGCTCGGACCGTCACCCTGCGGGGTGCGTTTAGACGGTCCTGGCATCTCGGTTGATTGTGTCAGGCGCGCGCGCCGCGTGCCCGCCGCACGGCACACGTCCGTGTACGCTAATGAGGTAGGGGCGCGCGTTGCGTGTCGTTCAGGGAGGTGGAGTGGACTATTCGTCGCGCAAACCGCTCGCGACGCTGGCCAGATCGGTAGTTCAGGGTCGACCCGCTCCTCCACCCCCGCCGCGAGGCCCGATCAGCAGAGTCTCGTCGAATCTGCACATGCGCCGACCGGCGCCGTCGCCGACAGATGCGGCCGGTGTGCCACGAATACCGTTCGGCCTGCCCAACCTGCGCCGCAACGTGTGCCCGCACTTCTTCATGACCGGCCCGCGCGGTCCGATCCCGATCAACGCGCCACATCTGCTCAAGGCGCTCATGCGCCAGGACGTCAATGTCGCTCGCTGCCAGCTGCGCGGCGGCGTTCACCTCGAGCAGGGCTACGTCTCGGACATCTGCCTGTCGCCGCGCTTCAATCAGTGCGTCTTCTACGAGGATGACCTCGACATCTAGCGACGCGCGCTCAGGTGACGCCCGCTACCGGGCGGTTCTCGAGCGCCTGCAGTCGCGCGGTCGCTTCGGCATCAATCTCGGCCTCGACCGAACGACGGCGCTTCTGCGCGAGCTGGGCGACCCCCACCTACAGCTGCGCGGCGCATTGATCGGCGGCACCAACGGCAAGGGCAGCACCCAACAGCTCGTTGCGAGCGCCCTGCGCGAAGCGGGTCTGCGCGTTGGCCAAACACCCAAGCCGCACCTGGTCTCGTATCGCGAGCGGATCACGATCGACGGCGAGCCGATCTCGAGGGCTGATTTCGCCGACCTGATCGAGGAGGTGCTCGATCACGCCGAGTCGGTGACCGGACAGCATGGGCCGCCGACCGAGTTCGAGGTACTCACCGCGGCGGCGTTCACCTGGTTCCATCGCAAACGGGTCGACGTGGCGATCGTGGAGGTAGGCCTGGGCGGCCGGCTTGACGCGACGAACGTGTGGAACGGTGGTGTGGCGGCGATAACCAACGTCGCGCTCGATCACACCGAGCACCTCGGCTCGACGATCGAGGCGATCGCAGTCGAGAAAGCCCAGATCATCAAAGGTGGCGAGTGGGCCGCGATTACCGGTGCCGAGGAGCCCGCACTCTCGGTCATACGGCGCCGGGCAGCGGAGCTCGACGTGTACCTCGAGACGCGTGAGCCGTTCGAGGTGATCGGCATGGATCGCCTCGGGACGTATGTTCGGACGCCGTCGGAGCACGAGCTGCAGATCGGCCTGCTCGGTCGCCACCAGGCTGCGAACGCGAGCGTTGCGCTCGGCATCCTCGCCGCCCTCGAGCGCGGCACCGGCGGAGAGATCTTCGACTCGCCCGAGGAATTCGAACACGGACTGGCGAGTGCCCGCTGGCCGGGGCGGCTGGAAATGCTCCCGGTGACAGAAGACCGTCCGGATGTGCTGCTCGACGGTGCCCACAATCCCCACGGCGCCGCCGCGCTCGCCGTCGCCGTGGACGAGCTGATCCCCGACGACCAGCCCGTGACCCTTCTGATAGGAGTCGTACGCGAGAAGGACCTCGACGGCGTGATCGGCGCACTCCGATCGTCGCGCGTCCTGTCCCGGGCGACGGTCATCGCGACGACCGTTCCAGACAGTGATCGCGCGACTCCCGCCGCGGACCTGGCGGCACTTTGGCCGGGAGCCATCGCGGTGGCGGACACCGACGCTGCCCTGGAAGACGCCCTGGGGCGCGCCTCGAAGTCGGCCGGCATCGTTGTCGTCGCCGGCTCGCTGTACCTTGTCGGCCACGTCCGCGCCCGGCTGCTCGGACTCGAGAAGGACTAGACCGACCACATGGACGCCACTCCCTCAGTCGCGCTGCCCACGGACGCTCAGACGGGCATCCCTGACCGTCCGCCGCGACCGACCACCATCCGCGGCCGCGAGCTCGTGTGGGGCAGTCGCACCTTCGTGATGGGCATCATCAATGTGACTCCCGACTCGTTCAGCGGCGACGGCCTGATGGCCACGGGTGCCGATCCAGTCGCGGCTGCCGTGGCGCAGGCTCGGCAGATGGCCGCCGAAGGAGCCGACCTGCTCGACATCGGGGGCGAATCGACGCGACCCGGACACGAGGAGGTGCTTGAGTCCGACGAGCTGCGTCGCGTTGAGCCCGTGGTTCGCGCCGTGCGCGAGGCGCTGCCGGATATGCCGCTGAGCATCGACTCGACACGCGCCGCCGCCGTCGAGGCGGCGCTCGACGCCGGGGCCGACGTGATCAACGATGTCTGGGGCGTGCGTCCATCCGACGGGCTCGCCCGCCTCGCCGCCGAACGCGGCGCGCCACTCGTGCTGATGCACAACCGGGAAGAGGCGCGTTATCGGAATGTGGTCTCCGAGGTCATCGCAGATCTGCAGGGCGCCATCGATCGCGCCCTCGGCGCGGGAGTGCCTTGGGAACAGCTCATCGTCGATCCCGGCATCGGCTTCGGAAAGACTGCCGAGCACAACCTGGCCCTGCTGCACGACCTGCATGCGCTGACCGTGATCGGCCGACCGATCCTGCTCGGCACGAGTCGTAAGTCGACAATTGGCAAGGTGCTTGACCTGCCCGCTGGTGAGCGGCTGGAGGGAACGCTGGCGACCACAGCGCTGGGTGTCCAATCGGGCGTCGACATCGTGCGCGTCCACGACGTCAAGCCCAACGTTCGCGTCGCGCGCATGGCCGATGCGATCGTGCGCGGCGGGCGCGAGCACGTGACTCAGACGGGAGAGCCGAGATGAACGACCAAATCTTCCTGCGCGGCATGGCCTTCGAGGGGCGCCACGGCGTGTCCGACGAGGAACGAGCCGATCCGCAGGTGATCGAGATGGACGTCGAGTACGCGCTCGACCTGCGCGAGGCCGGCACGCACGACGACCTGGCGTTGACC
>DASQLS010000142.1:0-19392 GCA_035629915.1 Candidatus Limnocylindrales bacterium
CAGGCGAACCACGTTGGCCGCCGAGCTGGCGATGAGCGCCGAGATGCGCACGGCCTTGAGCAGCTCGTCGCGCTCGACGATCGCCTTGGTCGAGTGCGACGTGGGCAGCACCTGCTGGTAGTTGGGGAACTGGCCGTCGATCAGCCGGCTGACGATGTCGACGTCGTTGGCGTGGAAGAGCACCTGGCTCTTGGAACTGGCGAGCATGATGTCGACCGGGTCGTCGGTGTCGGTCAGGACGCGCATCAGCTCGGCGTACGAGCGGCCGGGCACGACGAGGCTGATGTCCTCGACTGGGTCGAGGATGGCCAGGCTGCGCACCGCGATGCGGTAGTTGTCGGCCGCGGCAAGGGTCAGCTTGTCGCCCGACAGTCGGGTCAGAACGCCGGTCAGGATGGGTCGCGCCTCGTCCGAGGCCGACGCGAAGACGACCTGTGACAGCGCTCGCTTGAGCTCCTTCTGGCTGACTCGAGTAGTGGGCCGGTCGCCCGGCGACGGAATGACCGGGAACTCCTCCGCCTCGATGCCGCGCAGCTGGGTCTGGAAGCGACCGGCCTTGATGCGCAGTGTCGTGGCGCCGTCCGACTCGAGATCGATCCGCTCGCCCGACGGCAGGCCCGCGACCAGGTCGTTGAACAGCCGCGCCGGCACGGTCAGCGACCCCTCGCCGTCGATCTTCCCCGCGACCCACGACGTGATGCCGATCTCGAGATTGGTCGCGGTAAGCTTCAGGCCGGCGTCTTCGGTCCGCAGCAGGACATTGGCCAGCACCGGCAGCGTGTTGCGGCTGCTGACGGCGCGGCTGACGACCTGCAGGCCGCGCGCCAGGTTCTCCTGCATTACGGAAAGCTTCACGTCCCTCGAGCTCCCTTCACAGCTGCCCAGTCGGGGTCGATCGCTGCCCGGCCCACACGGCCGGATGACTGATTGTGGGTGTCTTTTCTTATCTTCTCATTCCGTAGTCATCATCATGGTGTTGATCGTGGGGATATGACCTCCGCCACACTCAGATTCGCCCGATTTAGGGTCTCGTTGGCGGTGGATGAATGGCATCCGGCTGGGGACAGACGTTGGACGGCCGATTCTGTCTCTCCACAGCGATGCGTCGACGGTCCACCGACGACCCTCCGCGAGCCAGATTCGGCGAGCACGAAGCCCTTCACCGATTTCCACATTCGGAAGTACTAGTCCACAGAAAACGGGGCTTTGTCCACGAGGGCGAATTTGCAGCCGGCGCATGAAATGCGAATGCAACGATTTGCGCCCGACCAATACGCTGGCGCATCGCGAGCCTCGCTAGACCCGCGCCCGCTCAGTCGGAATAGATCAGCTCGCGGACCGCGGCCAGATCCCGTCGCAGCTCTTCGTTCTCCTGCGTTTCGCGATCGATCTTGTCGCACGCATGGAGGACGGTGGAGTGGTCGCGGCCGCCGAGCTCCTGGCCGATGCGCAGCAGTGAGACGTCCGTCTCGGCGCGCATCAGGTACATCGCAATCTGGCGCGGCGTCACGATCGCTCGGTCGCGTTTCTGGCCCTTGAGCGCATCGAGCTCGACGCTGTAGTAGTCGGAGACGGCCTGGACGATTCGCTCCGGGGTGACCAGTCGGCGCTTGGGGTTGTAGAGCACGTTCGACAGCACCGCCTGGGCGAGCTCGATGCTGATCGGCATGCCGCCCATGTTGGCGTAGGCGACGATCCGATTGAGCGCGCCCTCCAGCTCGCGAATGTTGCTGATCACCTTGCGCGCGATGAACTCGAGCACGTCGGCGCCAATGTGGACCGACTGCTCCTCCGCCTTGGCACGCAGGATCGCGATGCGCGTCTCGAGGTCGGGCGCGGTCAGGTCGGCGATGAGCCCCCATTCGAAGCGGCTGCGCAGGCGTTCTTCGAGCGTGGTGATCAGCTTCGGCGGACGGTCGGACGAGAGCACGATCTGCTTACCGTCCTCATGGATCGCATTGAAGGTGTGGAAGAACTCTTCCTGCGTCCGCTCCTTGTCGGCGATGAACTGGATGTCATCGATGAGAAGCAGGTCGATCCGCCGATAGCGATTCCGGAAATCGTCGATCTTGCCCTGTTGGATGCTGGTGATGAACTCGTTGGTGAACTTCTCGCTCGTGGCATAGACGACGCGCTTGCGCGGGAAGCGGGTCAGCACCTGGTTGCCGATGGCATGCATCAAGTGCGTCTTGCCGAGGCCCACGCCGCCGTACAGGAAGAGCGGGTTGTAGGCGTGACCGGGACGCTCGGCAACCGACAGGCTGGCGGCGTGGGCGAGCCGGTTGGCAGAGCCGACGATGAAGTTGCGGAACGTGTAGCGCGGATTGAGGCTGGCGCTCGAGCCCTCCGGGCTACCAACGCGGCCGGGCTCGAGCCGGACGTGCTGGACCTGCGGAGGCGCAGCTCCATCCTGGCTCGCACTGGTCAGGGGCGCCTGATCGATGCTGTCCGACGGCGGTGGCGTCAGTCCCTCGCGCACCTCGAAGTCGACCTGCACGCTGTAGCCGACCACGCGCGCGAGCGTCTGGCTGATCAGTGATCGGTAGCGGGTCTCGAGCCAGTCCTTGGCGAAACCGTTGGGGACGGCGACCGTGAAGCGGTTGTCGTCAACCGCGACCAGGGCGGTCTCTTTCAGCCAGGTCTCGAAGTTGGCAGGGGACAGTGAAACCTGCAACTCACCCAGGGCTGCGCGCCAGACCTGCTTCGCATCCATCGATAAACGGCCCGACCTCTTGATAGCTCTACATGTGGCAGGCGCAAGCAACGGGCACACGGCATCGCGTGACAGTCAGCCCTGAAACGCCTCCGCGGACGGCTCGGCGGCGTTCCCGGCGGCCGGCCCGACCACGTTTCTCGTCCTCTCCCCTCGGTCCCTCCCTGAGCCTCGGGCGGCAAACAGTAGCACCGCCCCGACTCCGGCCGCAACCACAAATCCACATACTCCCGGGGGGTATAGGGTCAACCGACGCGGTCGCCCGGCGAGGCTCCCGTGTCGACCCCCAACAACGGGATCGAACCGTCGGCCGGCAGGGCGCCCAGGACAAGCACCTCGCTCTGGAAGCCGGCAATGTTGCGCGGCGCGAAGTTGACCACGGCGACCACCAGGCGGCCCACCAGCAGCTCGGGATCGGGGTACGTGCCGGGCAGCTGGGCCGACGAGCGGCGTTCACCGCCCGGCCCGAAGTCGATCGTCAGGCGGTACGCCGGCTTGCGCGCGGCGGGAAAGGGATCGGCCGCGATAATGCGTCCAACGCGCATGTCGATGCGCTCGAAATCATCGATCGTGGCGCTACCGGCGGGCTTGAAGGACGGGTCGGTCACAGGTTCCTCCGAGGTGAAATACATCGTCGCGCCTGCCACACGGCGCTCCCGGATATAATCCGCCGCGCGAAGTCGGCGCATGGTGGCGCTTGAGCGGCGACTTCGAATGCGTGCCAGCCCAACACCCGGCGCGTCTCAGTCACCCAAGCAGATCGGTTGGACCGCCAGCCGTCCTGACCGTTCAGCGCCAGGAAGCCTCGGGAGTCATGACCAAGCAGACATACCAGCCCAAGAAACGGCACCGCGCCAAGGAGCACGGCTTCCGCGCACGGATGAGTACGAAGGGTGGCCGCCGCGTGCTTGCCGCTCGGCGAGCGAAGGGCCGCAAGAAGCTGACCGCCTGACCCGCGGCGAGGGGATGCCGAAGGACGTGGGGTCCCTCGACATGATCCGCTCGGCCGTCGATTTCCGAGCCATGCAGGCCAACAGCCGCAGCCGGACGCATCCGTTGCTGTTGCTGCGCTACCGCAGGAACGAACTTGATCGAACTCGATATGGCATCTCGACCGGCCGCCGTATTGGCACGGCCGTCGTTCGCAACACTGTGCGCCGCCGTCTGCGCACCGTGCTGCGCCGCCTCGATGCCGATGTCGAGCGTGGCTGGGACGTGCTCTTGATAGCTCGAGCCCCTGCCGCGACGGCCAGTCAAAGCGAGCTCGACCTGGCTCTGCGCCGCCTCGTTCTGACCGCCGGGCTGACCCGGCCGACAGATGCGGGAGTGAGCGACCCCAGTTGAAGCGCGTCGGCATTGCCCTGATCCACGGCTACCGGCTGTTCTTCTTCTGGTTGCCGTCGAGCTGCCGCTACGAGCCGAGCTGCTCGCGCTACACCGAACAGGCAATCGAGAAGTACGGCCTGTTCAAGGGCAGCTGGATGGGCGCCAAGCGCATCGCCCGCTGCCACCCCTGGCATCCCGGAGGGTATGACCCTGTCCGCTGAGCGAACGCCCAAGCACAACCGCGGACGCACCTTGACCGCTGCTGTCCTCGTCGCCTTGGCGTCTCTGGCGCTGCTCATCGTTGCCTGCGGACAAGAGCCGTCGGCGTCACCGTCGATCACTCCTGCCGCTTCGCCGACGGCGTCGGCCGCCCCTTCAGCCAGTCCCACGCCGTCGGTCGCCCCAACCGCGACGCCGGCTCCGTCGGGATCGCCGGGCGCCGCTCCGGGGCCGACCGCCAGCCCGTGCCCCTTGCCGACTCCGCTGCCCACGATCCCGCCCGGCGAGCCGAATGCCGGTCAGCCGCAGCCTCACGCGCTGTGTCCGGCGCAGCCGAGCGGCAACCCGGTCGACCTCCTGGCGTGGCTCTTCAACCCGATCTTCCAGACCCTCTTCCTGGCGCTGACCGCCTTCGACGCCCTGACCGGCGACATCGGCATCGCGATCATTCTGCTGACGATCGTCATCAAGACCGTCCTGCTGCCGCTGTCGCGCCGCCAGATCGTCTCGCAGCGAAAGATGCAGATGATCCAGCCCGAAGTGAAGGCGATTCAGCAGAAGTTCAAGGGCAATCGCCAGAAGATCAGCGAAGAGACGATGCGGCTCTACAAGGAACGCAACGTCAGCCTTGGCGCCGGCTGTCTGCCGGCCGTACTGCAGCTCGGCCTGCTTATCCCGATCTACTCGGTGATCAACACCGGACTCGCCGCGACGGACATCAGCTCCGCGCTGCAGTTCCTGGGCATACCCGTGCTGCAGGGATTCCAATGCCAGGCACCGGGCACGCTGCAACCGTGCATTGACACGATCATTCCGTGGCTCGGCAACCTCGATGCGCACCTACCGCACGTCACGTTCCGGCTGCCGATCGTCGACTTCCCGGTCAGCGTCCTCGCCATCATCGCTGCGGTCCTGCAGCTGATCCAGACGCGCATGATGGCCCAGAAGACGAACGATCCACAGCAGCAGGCCCAGCAGCGAATCTTCCTGATCCTGCCGCTGTTCTCAGTGATCTATGGTGCGATCCTGCCGGCAGGGCTCTTCATCTACTGGATCGTGTTCACCCTCTATTCGATCGTGCAGCAGTATCTGATCTCCGGCTGGGGGGCACTGTTCCCCCTGTTCGGTTGGATGCCGGGCTTCGCGGTAAACCACCAGCCTCGCTTCCCGGTCACCTTCGAACCGGCGACGGCAAAGGCTTCAACAGGCGCAGAAAGCGGCCCAACCCGCCGCGCGGAACCAGACAGCCGGAGCGCGAGCGACCGCGCGGCTGGCACCATTAAGCCGGCCCGCTCACGAGCGCGGACCAGCCGGCGAGGGAGACGGCGATGAGCGAATACCAGGAATTCACAGGCAAGACAGTTGAGGAGGCCCTGCGCGCGGCGCGCGATGCGTTCGGGGCGGGCGGGCTCGATGAGCTCGACTTCGAGATCCTGACCCCGGGCAGCCGCGGCGTGCTTGGCATGGGCGCAGAGCCGGCCCGGATCATTGCCGCTCCGCGATCGGCGCTGGGTGGCGCCGCTCCCCGCCGAGAGGCCGCCGCGGCGACGCCACTTCCGCCGCCCCCGCCGCGTGAGAGCTACGGCGATCGCGAGGATCGTGGCAGCGGGCGACAGAGCTACAGCCGCGATCGAAGCAGCGGCCGCGCCGATGCCCCGCCGCGCGATAGCAGCCCGACAACCGAGCATGTCGCTGAGACAGTCCCGGTCGCCGATGCTCCTCGACCGCCACGCCCCGAGCGCGACCGCGACCGGGGACGAGGCCGGGATCGGGATCGTGGCCGCGGTCGCGAAAGCTACAACCGAGATCGCTCGGGCGGGCAGCTGAGCGACAGCGAGCAGGCCGAGGTACGTGCCAATCGGAGCAGCCTGTCGATCGAACGCGAAGAGATCCAGGCGGCAGAGGCCAGTCCCGAGGCGCTCGAGGCGGGACGCGAGATTCTCGAGCAGCTGCTCGGCCACATCGGGCTCGACGTCACCGTGACGGTTGAGTCGGGAGACACGTCCAAGCTCGACGTGCGCGGTGGCGAGGACGAGAAGGAAGCTCTCGGCGCATTGATCGGCCGCAAGGGCGAGCGCCTTTCCGCGCTCCAGCACCTGGTCAACCTGATGCTGTCGCGCAAGCTCGGCACCTGGACCCGCGTCTTGGTCGACGTCGAGGACTACCGCGGCCGGCGCGAGCGCCAGTTGCGCGAGATCGCCGTTCGAGCGGCCGAGAAGGTCAGGGAAAGCGGCAAGATGCTCCAGTTGGAGCCGATGCCGGCCCTCGAGCGGCGCTGGATCCACTTGGCCTTGCGTGGCAATCCGGACGTGGCAACACAGTCGATCGGCGAGGAGCCGCACCGTCGCGTCGTGATCCTGGCCCGCCAGAGCTGATCAGCAAACCGCCGCGCCGGGCGGCTCGAGTCGGGGTCGTGGGTACCCTCTGCGGCGCCTGACCCCGACGATCGAGCCCCCAATTTCGACCCCTCCTGACTGCTAGGATTTCACCCGGATGACGTCACGTTCCGATCCATTCCCAGTTACCTATTCGTCGACCGCACCGGGCGTCTCGTGGCGCCGGGCGGGCTTCACGTTTGCGCTGACGATTCTGGCGATTGCCGTGTTCGCGGCATCCTTCGCGGTCGGCTACGCGCGCATTCATGACGGTCGTTTCCTTCCCGGCGTTGAGGTCGCCGGGGTCTCGGTCGCCGGGCTGGCGCCCGCCGCGGCTGCCCTGGAGGTGCGCGACCAGCTGCCGAGCCTGTCGAGCGGCGACCTCGTGGTCAACGTGAACGAAGTCTCTCACCCCATCGCCTACAGCGATTTTGGCCGTGACTACGATCTCGACCTGATGCTCGACCAGGCTTTCGCCCTGGGTCGCGGCACGAATTTCGTCGAGCAGCTCCAGGAACAACTGCGCATCCTGCTCAACGGCGTCTCGATCGCGCCGGCAGTCACATGGAACAGCGAGGAGCTCACTGAGCAGGTGGCGGCCATGGCCTATGCCGCTCAATCGGATCCGGTCAGCGCGTCAATCAACCGCGTCGACGGGCGCTACGTCGTGTCGCCCTCGGTCGAAGGGCAGTCGACTGATGTCGCGGCCGCGGTCGCCGACGCGATGGCCGTGGTCAACAGCACGTCACCGGCCGATACCGAGATCACCGTCCACACGGCCGTCGTGCCGCCCGCCATCGCCACCGCCGAAGCGCAGGCGGCAGTCGAGCTGGTGGAGAGCGTGGTTGCCGAGCCGCTGACGGTCAGCGGCGCCGAGCTTTCGACAGCGATCACGTCTGACACGCTGCGCGGCTGGGTGCGACTCGAAGAGGCGCCGACCGGCGGTGACTGGAGCATGGTCATCGAGCGCGCGCCGATCGAGCAGTTCGTCGCCAACTACGCCTTCCAGACCGACATCCCGCCAACCAACGCAACCTTCCGCTTCGAGGCCACAAACCTCGCCGTGGTGCCGAGTGCCGAAGGTCGAGCGGCGGACGTCGGACCCACCACTGACGGAATTCTGGCGGCGCTCGAATCACGCGCCAACGGCAGCCCGACGCCGGCAGCGCCGCTTGCTCTGGCCGCCGTTGCACCGACCTTCACCACGGCCGACGCCGAGGCGATCGCGCCGCGGGTGAGCAAGATCTCCGAGTGGACGACCAACTACGAGCCGAGCCCGCTCAACGGCGACGGCGTGAACATCAGGATCCCGACCTCGATCATCGATGGCTATGTTGTCGAGCCCGGCGCACGTTTCGACTTCCTGGACGTCATCGGCCCGATCACGAGCCCGCCATACAGCTCGGGCGCGGCGATCCGCAACGGACGGACGATCATGGACGGCGTTCTCGGCGGCGGGATGTGTTCCTGCTCCACGACGGTGTTCAACGCCGCGATGCGCGCAGGGCTGGAGATCCACGCCCGGCGCAACCACTCCTACTACATCACCCGCTACCCGATTGGCCTCGACGCCACCGTCTGGATCGCCAACGCTCGCAGTCGCCAGACGATGTCGTTCACCAACGACCTCGAGTACCCGGTCCTGGTCCGCGGCATCAACAGCGCGGACGGAGTGACATTCGAGCTGTATGGCGTATCCGACGGTCGAACGGTGGAGCTTTCCGAGCCACGCATCGAGAACGAGAAGGCAGCCGTCGACCAGGTCGAGTTCACGAACGAGCTGGCGCCGGGCGTGCGCAAGCGGACCGAGTTCAACGTCGACGGCTTCTGGTCGTGGGTGACCCGGACCGTGCGCGATTCAGCCGGAAACGTCCTCCATGAGGACGTTTTCCACTCGCGCTACCAGACGATCAACGGGATTACCCAGGTTGGCCGCTATCCGGGCGATCCGCCCGCGGGCACCAAGATCCCCGCCGCCAACTACCACCGCGCGGAGCAGCCGGCTCCCGAATAGGGCGCGCTGCCCGCAGGCGCATCAAGCTCCGTGGCCGATGCTCTTCTCTGGCTCGCGTCACATCCCGCGTCCACGAAAGGACGCGCAGCGCTAAGCCGGTCACCGCCTTGCCCTCGTTCGGCGCCCTTCACGTGACTGCCCAACGATAGATCGGCGCGACGGCCTGCTTGTGCCCGCACCCAAACGCCGAAACGGATCGAGACGAACGGTCGCATCTACGACAGCTTGCCGTCTGCCGGATAATTGAGCGCGCGCCGCCAGGTGGATCTCATCCGGCCAGCAAGGGCCGGCACTCGACGACGTGGAGGGTCGGAAGTGCCTGGCCTCACACGCAGGTCGTCGGCCGCATTCGGGATCGCAGCCCTCCTGTCACTCGTCGTCTCGGTGCAATCGATTGCCGGTTCTTGGGTGCCTCGAACGCTTGTCACTGAGGCAGCCGACCGACAGGGTGCGCTCCTCACCTTGGGTGGTACCCGAAATGCGTTGATCGTGGCGGGCGCCAACGGGTCCTTTACTCTGCGACGGTCCACAGATGGCGGAAGAACGTGGTCAGGTCCCGTGCTGGCCGGGCCGGGAATGGCATCCGTTTCGGGTAGAGGTCACTTCGTTGACGTCGTCTGGATGACTCCGACCTCGGAGACCAAAGGCCAACTGCACTATGCCCGCAGCACCGATGGCGGGGCCACATTCAGCGCGCGCGTACTCGATCCCGACCTCGACATCAGCTATCTGGGCATGCCGCTGCCTCTCGTCGCGCGCGGACCGCATAAGACCGTGGCGGTGCTGTGGTTCGAGATGCCGGGCAATGACTTTGGCCGTACCGCCAGGGTCAGAGTGAGCACGGACGGTGGGCGCAACTTTAGCCGTCCCTCAACGATTGCCAGTCCCGATGTGACTCGTGCGGAGCTCGCCGTGGGCGATGGGGGCGTCTACGTCGTGTATATGCGATGGCCGCAATCCGGTCGCACATTTCTCTGGAAGATCAGACGCTCGGTCGACAATGGTGCTTCCTGGACCTCGCCACGCACCGTCATCGACGGGGACGACCCCTCACTTGTCGCGACGGGAGACGATGTCTATCTCGCCTACCGCCAGTTTCACGACAACAACCCCGTCGGGCTGAGCGTGATTAGCAGCCACAACCGTGCCAAGTCGTGGTCAGAACCCGTGGTACTCGAGGACCGGGTCGAGCTGCCGCACCTGTCTTACGACAACGGCACGCTGCGACTCGCGTACTGGAGCATGCCTGCCGGCAACATCAGTTACAGGATAAGTGTCGACGCGGTGCACTGGACCGATCCCGAGAATGTCGTGCGGACCGGAGGATTGCCGCTCGGAGTCGGCTTTGCAGGCCAACCGATCGTGCTCTATCAGGCGTGGGACGTCACGACAAATCTCTACGTCAAGGCAAGAAGGCAGTAAACGCGGAAGTCTTTGCCGCTTGCCTGCTCACTGACGTCACCAAGGTATCTGGTGGAGATGGGGGAGAGTCGAACTCCCCGTCCAGAACCATCAGCCGGAGACCAGCTACGAGCGTGTCCGATGTTTTATCGTCAATCGACCGGTCCGCCATCGGCAGCGTACTGATCGATCCATCCACGTTCCCTTGCGGGCTTTGCTACCGGCTACGTGACCTTGTCGATAGCGCATCCCCGCTAAATGACGCTTCCACAACCCGCGGGGATAGGGCTGCTTCTACGCTCACCTTACCGCCTTAGGCGGCGAGGGCGAGAGTCTGCTGGCGGTTGCCAGTTACTTCGTTTTGCCGTCAGTTTTACGAGGCCCGACGGCACCTCGGCTCGCGTTCTCCGGGGATCCGGCCCTGTCGAAACCACTCATCCCCAGACGTCAATTCTAACATTCGAACGCCTGTTCTGGAAATTCTGTCCAGATCTGGCCTCTGGCGTCAGCGGCGGCCGCGAGTTGCGTCGGCCACCTCGCGCTCGACGTCGCGCCGGGCCTGCCGGTCGGCGATGTCGCGGCGCCGGTCGTGGAGCTGCTTGCCGCGCGCCAGGCCGAGCTCGATCTTGGCTCGGCCGCGGTCGTTGATATAGAGGCGCAGCGGCACGACCGTAAGACCCTTGGCCGCAGCCTTGCCCATCAGCTGATCGATCTCGGTTCGTCGCAGAAGCAGCTTGCGGTCACGGCGCGGCTCGTGGTTGTACCGGTTGCCCTGCTCGAACGGCGCGATGTGGGCGTTCATCAACCACGCCTCGCCCTTCAGGACGCGCGCATATGCGTCGGACAGGTTCGCCTTGCCGGCACGGATGCTCTTGATCTCCGTGCCGGTCAGCACGAGGCCGGCCTCGAACGTATCGGTGATCTCGTAGTTGTGGCGCGCCTTGCGATTGACGGCCATGGTCTCTGCCACGGCAACGGCTCCTGACGACTTCTGAGTTGCTCAAACCCCCGGACACACGAACGCCGGCCCGAAGTGGGCCGGCGACTTCGTGGTTGCTTACACCACTTCCCGGTGTCAGCTCAGGCGAGCATCTCCCGGGAGGTGGTGCAGCTCAAATGATCTGACACTGCACATCACCTCCTTTCGTTCGCGGCGGAGATTATCACGCAGTTGGCACGGGCGCCAGCGTCGGTGACGGATTTGTCGACGGCGGCGTCGTTGGCGTTGGCGAGGCCGTGAGTGCCTCGAGCACAACCTCGATGCCGCGTTCGAGCACTGGGTCCTCACCCGCGACCGGCTCCGCCGGCGCTTCGGCCACGACCTCAGGCGTCAGGCCGACGCCGTGGATCCAGACCTGGTCGGGAGTCAGCCACTTTCGGACCGACAGGCGGTAGCCGCCCGCGCCCGGCAGTTCCTTGAACTCCTGGATGGTGCCCTTGCCGAATGTCGTGGTGCCGACGAGCTGGCCGCGATCGTTGCCCTGCACTGCTGCGGCGACGATCTCGCTCGCACTGGCCGTGCCACCGTTCACGAGCACCACGACCGGGATCGACGGGTCGGTGGCGACGCCGCCCGCGGTTGGCTGCTGTGGGATCGGATCGCCGGTCGCCGACTGCTCGTAGTAGAGCGGCCGGTCGGCGATGAACTCGCTGGCAATCTTCTGGGCGGCGTCGACGTAGCCCCCCGGGTCGTCGCGCAGATCGAGGATCAATGCCTCGACGCCGTCGGTCGCGATCAGTTCGTTCAGCTGGTTGTGGAGATCCTCGGCCGAGCCGGAGCTGAACCCGAGCACCTTCAGGTAGCCCACGCGGCCGTCGGCGAGGACCTCGCTCTGCACGTCCTCACGACGGATCACGTCGCGCACGACGGCGATATCCGACGGCTGGCCGCCACGCTCGATGCTCAACGTGACCGTGCTGTCCTTCGGCCCGCGGATGGTGGGCACGACCAGGTCGAGCGTCTGGTCGAGCGTGCTCACGCCGTCCACGGCGACGACGACGTCGCCCTCTTGTAGTCCGGCCGCTAGCGCGGGCGAGCCGCGAATCACGCGGGTGACGGTCAGGTGACACGTTGCCGAAACGGTCGCGCACGGCTCGCCCGCGTCGTCGACCGTGCTCATCTCGATGCCGACGCCCTCGAACTCGCCCGACAGGCCACCCAGGCTCGATCGGTACTCCTCCTCGGTCAGGTAGGCCGAGAAGGGATCATCGAGCGCCTCGAACATGCCCTTGATCGCGCCCTGTATGAGGATGCTCGGATCGATCTCGCCGACGTAGTTCGCGCTGACGTCGTTGTACGCATCCCAGAACGGCCGGAACAGGTCCTGGCGCCCGTCGCTCGTGCCGGGCGTGGCGCCGGCGAGGCGACCGAGGGCGAACCCGGAGACGAACAGCGCGCCGCCGCCGATGATCGCGACCAGGAAGAAGGCCAGCACCGTGCTGCTCGTTCTCGATCGGGGAGCCTGCTCGAGGCTGGGAATCGGCTGGTCGACGGCACGGGCAGCCGGATCGTCGGAGTCGGGGGAAAGTTCGGACATCGGATGCAAGGAACCTCGAAGACGGGCAGTTGTGAGTCTAGGTTCCGACGCGGAATCGGGCGTCGGATGGCATCAGGGGAGTGCGAAGGTTGCCGGCATGTAGCGGCTGTGGTCGGTGCGCCCGTCAGTCGCGCAATAGATGATGGGCGGGCCATCGAAGCGCATGCCCGCCTTGAGCAGCGACTCGAATGGCTCGGCCGCGGGTCCGGGCACGTTGAGCATCCAGTCCTCGACCGGCTCGATCTCCTTCATCAACTGGCCCACGAACGGCAGCACCAGCTCGGGCCGGCGGACCATCACCGGACCGATGCGTCCAGCCTGTTGGGCATAGCCGTAGCCGGCCAGCTCACCGCCCTCGAACAGGCCAAACCGCACGCGGCCCCACGCCTGCCATGCCGCATGGTCGACTTGGCGGGTGAAGCCAGTGACCTCGAGATCGATTGGGTCGACCGCAGCGGCTTCGACCGGCCCAACGGTCAGACTGTCGGCCAGCGCCGGCAGCTCGACCCGGGGACGGCCCGTCATCGTGTACATCGGCACCAATGGAACCATCCCGTACTGCGCATACAGCGCGCCGGAGATGGGCTGGACGGAGAAGATCGACACGGCGCGCCGGCTGCTCTCGGCCATGCTGCGCTCGAGCAGCTCCCGGCCGAGACCGCGAGCCTGCGCCTTGGGCATCACGAAGAGCATCGCCAGAAAGGTCAGGTCTCCGCGCTGGACGGACATCGCGAAGCCAGTTGGTTGCCCGTCATTCTCGGCCAGCCAGCCGCGTTCCGGGTCGTTGGCAACGATGTGCTCGAAGAGCGAGAACAGGCGCGCCTCGTTGCGTGGGTTGGGCGGTAGTCCAGCGCGCAGCATCAAGTCGTCGTCGGCAGCCCAGAAGATCTCGGCGCAGGTGGCGACGTCGCCCAGCAATATCGGCCTGAAGTCCATTCGGATCAGGCGGCCTCGTCGGGCGCGTCGACCGTGGCCACGCGCTCGAGCTCGGCGAGCATGAAGGCATCGAGGTCGCCGTCGAGCACGTCGTTGGTCGCGCTCGTCTCGTGGTTCGTGCGGTGGTCCTTGACCATCTGGTAGGGGTGCAGCACGTACGACCGGATCTGGTTTCCCCAACCGGCCTCTACGTGCTCGCCGCGCAGCGATGAGAGCTCCTTCTCACGCTCTTCGAGGTTCCGCTCGAGGATCCGGGCGCGCAGGATCTTCATCGCCGATTCGCGGTTCTGGTGCTGTGACCGCTCGTTCTGGCTCTGGGCTGTGATTCCCGTCGGGATGTGAGTCAGGCGCACGGCCGAATCGGTCTTGTTGACGTGCTGGCCACCGGCGCCCTGCGATCGGAAGGTCTCGATGCGCAGCTCGTCCTCGGGAATCTCGCCGACCTCGGTGTCGTCCTCGACCTCGGGCAGGACCTCGATCAGGGCGAACGTCGTGTGGCGACGCTTCTGTGAGTCATACGGGCTGATGCGCACGAGGCGGTGGACGCCGCGTTCGGCGCGCAGGTGGCCGTATGCGTACCGTCCGTCAATGCTGACGGTGACGCTCTTGAGGCCGGCCTCCTCGCCCTCGAGCTGATCGAGGATCTCCGTCCCGAAGCGGTGTCGTTGGGCCCAGCGAAGGTACATGCGCAGGAGCATCTCGGCCCAGTCGGTCGCCTCTGTTCCTCCGGCCCCGGCGGTAATGCTGACGATCGAATTCTTCTCGTCGTAGGGTCCGGAGAAGAGGAGGCTGGTGCGCAATCGGTCGTAGTCGGCTGTCAGTGTCGCGAAATCGGCCTCGAGGCCAGCCGCCATCTCGGTGTCGGCCGATTCCTCGGCCAGCGTGGCCAGCTCGAGCAGATCGTCGGCGCCGTCCAACAAGGACTGCCAAGTCTGAATCTCGTCGCGCATCCCTTCGGCGGTCCGCAGCACCTGCTGGGCGGCGCGCTGGTCGGACCAGAAGTCGGGATCGCTGGCCTGTTCGTCGAGGGCGGTCAGCCGCTCCTGCTTCGAAGCGAGGTCAAAGTCGCCCCGAGGTCGCGTGGATTCGCTCGACGAGGTCGCGTAACTGGGCGATCTCCATCTAGGGCAGGTCCCGCTGGCTCAGCGCGCGGACGCGCGGCTCAGTTCCTGGCCCGCAAATCCTGAAGCAGAATTGGCCGCAGCTCGATGATGCGCAGCGCTGTCTTGCTCCGGGCGACGACGGGGTTGACACACGGACAGTATCCGTTGTGAGGACAGATCCCGCAGTTGCCATCGCAGTCCAGCGTCACTGCGTAACTACAGGTGCGGCACTCGCGCTCGCACGCAATCAGATCCACGAAAGGATCATCGACAACGTGCTCGGCCGGATGAAGCTTCACGGCAAGCCGTACTCCCTCTCCAAGCCCGGGCCACCTCGACCCCGGGAACGTGATTAATACACATTCACCGGAGGAGGCACGGCCTCCGGAGCGGGTGTCTCCGAGTATGCCAGCAGGCTGCCCCACGCTCAAGGGGTCAAATCGTCGAAAACGGCCCAATTTGGGCGAGAGAAGCATCAATTCGGCGATTTCGACCCCAAATCGCGCCGGATTGAGGCACCGAACGTAGGTCAGGCGAGTTCGGCGGAAATCCCCGAGGGTGTCAGCTGTTCGGTCAGCAGTCGGAAGAATCGGTCCCGTTGGGCGGCCTTGTCGCCGGCGGCATCGCACCACCGGCTGAGCAGGCGCAGGCCGCCGGCGTAGCAGAAGATGTAGCTCCGCCAGAGCGCGAAGGAGATGAATTCCAGATTCTTCTCGGCCTGCTCGCGCGTGCGCAGCGCCTCGTGCTCGAGAAACGCGATGACTTCGTCGCGAGACTTGCCGTCGGCATGCATCAGCATCGCCGCATCGCCGCCACTTCCCCTCAACGGCCGAAGTGCGCGCGTGATCCGCCATTCGCGGTCCGCGTCGGCGACGGTCATCGGCAGGTCTGCGCGGGCGCACAGCTCGATCAGCAGCGATTGCCAATCACCCTCGTCGGCCACGAAGCGCAGGCCGAGCTCGGCGAGTCCCTCGCTGACGAAAGCCTCGGGCGTGTTGATGAGCAGGATCGACGACTCGGCGCGACCCTGCTCGCGGACCAGGCGGGCCTCTTTCCAGGCGTGCTCGAGGTGGTGACCGGGAAATGTCTCGTGGGCCATCGTGCCGATCACCTGGTGGGCACGCACGGGCAGGTCGGTGTTGACCTCGACCCGCGAGCGGAGGTTGCCGTCGTACCAGTTGTATGCCGACCACGGCTGGCCGGTGACGATGCTGACCGTCAGCGACTCTCCCTCGGGCGCCGAGAACATGGCATCGCTGCGACGGCGCAGCTCTTCGGCCAACCAGTCGAGGACTGGCGCCAATCGATCAGCAGGCACCGTCAGGCGTTCGTCGCGTGCCACCAGTCGGTCGCGCACGTCTCCCTGACCGGGCAGCAGCTCATCGAGCTCGCGCTTGACCGAGGCGTAGTCCGCATCGGGCGTGCGTTCCGGCGGTGCGTCGAAGCAGCGCGTGACCTCCTCGATGTAGTCGAGCGGCTCGCCGCCGACCAGCTGGGCAAGCGTCTCGACCGCGACCAGCTGGCGGTTGAGCCACTCTCGTCGCTGGGCGTCCTCCACCTCGTCGTCCAGTCGTCCCACGAGCTCGCGGGCACGCTGCGCGATGTCGGCCGGCGTCGCGTGAGCGTCCAGCGCGACCTGGCGGAGCTCGGGCGGTCCGAAGTAGGAGTCGACGATCCCCTCCTGCAACTCCCCGAGCGACAGGCCGAGAAGCAGGTATTCGCGGGCGACGGCGTCCGGAGCGGCGTCAGCCTGACCGGCGTGACCCGGGCTCGGCTCGCTCACGCTCCGTGGCAGCGCTTGAATTTCTTGCCGCTACCGCAATAGCAGGGATCGTTGCGACCGAGCTTGGGGCCCTCCGCGGAGCTGGCGCCGCCGCCCGCCTTGGCCGTCGCAGGCCCAGGCTGGGTAGCCACCGGCTCGTCGCCGTGCTGGAACTGGATCGGACCGCGCCGCGCCACGGCCGAGGCGAGGCCCGGGACTGCCGCGGCAGCAGCGACCTGCGGCGCCGTTGTGATGCTCGCGCTGCCATCGCCGTTGGACGAGGTGGTGGTCACATCGGCGTGGACGTGGTCGCCGTGGAAGTGGGGTGTGCCGGCTGGCCGTGGCGCCGGCCCTGCGGCCGGGTTCACCTGGACGCGAAAGATCGTGTTGGCGACCTGCTTGCTGATGAAGCCGCGGAACTCCTCGTACAGCTTGAAGGCCTCGCGCTTGAACTCGTTCAGCGGATCGATGCCGCCGTAGCCGCGCAGGCCGATGCCGCGCCGCATGTCGTCCAGCTCGGTCAGATGATCGACCCACAGGGTGTCGATCGTGCGCAGCAGGACGAGTCGCTCGACCTGCGCCCAGAGCTCGGGCCCGTAGCGCTGTTCGCGTGCCTCGAGCGTGTTGTCGACCGCCTCGCGCAGGTGCTCGCTGACTTCCTCGCGGTCGGCCAGCTCAGCGAGGTTGTCGGGATCCAGATCGTCGCCATCGAGTCCGATCTGGGCCAGCTCGCGCGCGAGGCGATCCCAGTCCCACTCTTCCGGCGCGCCGGCCAAGTGGCTGTCGACCAGTGCGTCGAGCTCATCGTCGATGAACTGGCGCACGGTCTGCGTCAGATCCTCGTTGCGCAACACCTTGTCGCGCTCGGCGTAGATCGTCTCGCGCTGCTTGTTGATGACGTCGTCGTACTCGACGACGCGCTTGCGGATGTCGAAGTTGTAGCCCTCAACGCGAGTCTGGGCACTCTCGATCGTCTTCGACACGAGGCGCGATTCGAGAGCGACCTCGCCCTCGAGACCCATGCGCTCCATCAGCCCCGACACGCGGTCCGAGGCGAAGCGCTTCATGAGCGAGTCCTCGAGCGACAGGTAGAAGCGCGAAGAACCGGGGTCGCCCTGCCGGCCGGCGCGCCCGCGCAGCTGGTTGTCGATCCGGCGCGCCTCGTGCCGCTCGGTGCCGATGATGTGCAGTCCGCCGGCGTTGACCACACGCTCGTGATCTTCCTCATACGAGGCGCGCGCGTTGGCGAGTGCCTCCTCGTACACCTCGGGCGGTGCCTCGGCCGGGTTGATGCCCTTGCGGTGCAGCTCGGTCGAGGCCATGCCGGCCGGGAAGCCACCGAGCAGGATGTCCGTGCCGCGGCCGGCCATGTTGGTCGCGATGGTCACCGAGCCGCTGCGGCCGGCCTGGGCAACGATCGGCGCTTCCTTCTCGTGGAACTTGGCGTTGAGCACCTCGTGCTTGATGCCGCGCCGCTTGAGCATCTCGGCGAGCACCTCGCTCTTCTCGACGCTCGTCGTTCCGACCAGCACCGGGCGACCCGCTTCGGTCATCTCGACGATCTCGTCGATCAGGGCGGTGAACTTGTCGTTCTCGGTGCGGAATACGAGGTCGGCGCTGTCGACGCGGACCATCGGCCGGTGAGTCGGGACGGAGACCACCTCGAGGCCGTAGATCTTGTAGAACTCCTCCTGCTCGGTCATCGCCGTGCCGGTCATGCCCGACAGCTTGTCGTAGAGCCGGAAGTAGTTCTGGAAGGTGATCGTGGCGAGGGTCACCGACTCGCGCTGGACGCGCAGTCCCTCCTTGGCCTCGATCGCCTGGTGGAGACCCTCCGACCAGCGCCGGCCGGGCATCTTGCGTCCGGTGAACTCGTCGACGATGACGATCTCGCCGTTCTCGACGATGTAGTCCTTGTCGCGCTGGTAGAGCGCGTGCGCCTTGAGCGCCTGCTCGAAGTGGCGCGCCAGCCGCGGGTCCGCGTCGAACATGTTGTCGACCTTGAGCAGGCGCTCGATCTTGTCGATGCCCTCTTCGGTCGGCGCGACCGCATGCTCCTTGAGGTCGAGGAAGTAGTCGCCGCCGTCCTCGGATCCCTCGGGCCGGCCCTTGAGTCGCGGTACCAGGCGCGCGAACTGGTAGTAGAGGTCCTCCGACTCCTCGGCCTGGCCGCTGATGATGAGCGGCGTCCGCGCCTCGTCGATGAGGATGTTGTCGACCTCGTCGACGATGCCGAAGTAGCGCTGGCGCTGCACGCGCGACTCGAGCTCGGTGACCATGTTGTCGCGCAGGTAGTCGAACCCGAACTCATTGTTCGTGCCGTAAGTCACGTCCGCCGCGTAGGCCTCGGCGCGGGGCACCGGGCGCAGATTGATCAGTCGCTCGTCTGTTCCGCGATGCTCGGGATCGAACAGGAACGCGGTCTCGTGCTGGATGATGCCGACCGACAAGCCGAGGCCATGGAAGATCGGGCCCATCCACTGCGGGTCGCGCTTGGCCAGGTAGTCGTTGACGGTGACGACGTGGACGCCGCGTCCGGACATCGCGTTGAGGGCCGCGGCGAGCGGCGCGACGAGGGTCTTGCCCTCGCCGGTCTTCATCTCGGCGATCTTGCCCTGGTGGAGGACGATGCCGCCGATCAGCTGAACGTCGAAGTGGCGCATGCCGAGCTTGCGCCGGCTGATCTCGCGCGCCGCGGCGAATACCTCGGTCAGAACGTCGTCGAGGACGCCCTGGAGGTGCTTGAAGTCTTCCTTCTCGCGTGCCTTGCGCAGCTCGCGGCGACGCTCCGAGCTCTCGTTGTCGAGCTCGTCAGCGGACGGCTCGGATGGCGCGGCCTCGGCCATGACCTCGGCGCGCAGCGCGACCATCCGCTCGCGGATGGCCTCATCGCTGAGTGCCTCGAACTCGGGCTCGAGGGAATTGATCTCTTCGACCAGCGGTTGGAGCTTGCCGACGACACGGTCGTTCGAGTCGACGAACCGGGAAATAAGGTTGCGCATGAGT
>DASQLS010000143.1:0-10639 GCA_035629915.1 Candidatus Limnocylindrales bacterium
CTCTCTCCGAGGCCCAGACCCAGCTGACCGATCTGCAGCTGGTCGGCAACTACGCGATACAGCCGACCTGGGCCGACGGTCACCACACCGGCTTCTATACGTTCCGTCGACTGCGCGAGGAATGCCCATGCCCGGCGGACACCGAGCAACGAGCCAAGGAACGTGCCGCACACGGCGAGCACAGCGGCCCGACGAGGCTCGGCTAGCGAGGCTGCTCGCCCGAGGCGACTAGCGTGTCAGCGAGACTCCATCGATCCACACCCGGCCGGTGTTGGCGCCAACATTGAAGTTGAGCAGCGCGCGTGGATCGGACGTGGTCGGCGTGAAGACGACCTGGTAGCGCGTCCACGCAGTGGTGATCGCTACCGTCCGCTCGACGTAGATCGGATGGGGGGACGAGTTGCGCTGGAACGCGGCGCGAATGGAGCGTGCAGATGAGCCACGTACCCAGAAGCTGAGCGTATGCGGCGTGCCGGCAGCCAAGGCCACATTGGGCTGGTTGAGCTGGACGTGCCAGTCGAACGACGCACGAGTGATCGAGATATTGGCGGAGGTCGTGCCGGATGCGGCTGTCGTCGTGTCGCGCGCGATCGAGCTGGTCGCCGGGCTGCGCACGCTGAACAGCCACGGTGCGAGCCACGCGGAACCGGTCGTCTCGAAGTCACCGTTGACGATCGCCGGAGCGCCGACGGCCTGGTAGGTCGCAGTGATCACGGTGTTGGCTGCCGGCGTGCGGATCTCGTGCGTCGGGGCACCGCCATCGGACCAGCCGCTGAACTGGTAGCTGACGCCGTTGAGCGACTGGGTCGCCGGCGCCGAGATCTCGCGTCGGAAGTTGATCACCCCGGTGAACGTGAGCGGCGTGCCGATCGGCGAGCCGTCGAGCAACAGGCCGAGGCCGGCCGGCTGGGTGACAAGCGTGACCGTCGCCGTCACGGGCCGCACATCGCGCGTGACGGTCACGCGGTTGCCGTCCGAATCGGTTGCCGTCAGATGTACGCGGTACCAGATGTTCGATGACGTCTCGCCCATGTCCGAAGCGACGAACGTGCCGCCGGTCGCGCCGGTGAAGGGCTCGATGAACGGATGCGTGTGCTGGTCGTGGTGGAAGACGACCTCCCAGGTCAGGTCGGCCGGATCGATCGCGCCGTCCTCCGGGTCGCTCGCCGAGCCCGCGTAGCTGATCTGGTCGCCGGCGCGGAACGTGGTTCCGTTGACCGGTGCGCTGATGACCGGCGCCGGCGGTTGACCGGTCGAGGTCGAGGTAATGAGCGACACGTCGTCTAGCCAGACCTGGCCGAGCGTCGCCCCCAGGTTGAACGCGAACAGAGATCGTGGGTCTTCGACGCTCGGCGTGAACGTGAACGAGTAGGTCTGCCAGCCGCTGCTGATCGTTACCGGCTGCTGGACGTAGGTCGTGTACGGCGACGAGTTGCGCTGGAACGCGACGCGAATGATTCGACTGGCCGACGCTCGCGCGGCGAACCTGAGCGTGTGCTGGCGGCCGGCGACCAGAGCCACGTTCGGCTGGAGCAGCTGGACGTGCCAGTCCTGGGATGCCGCGGTTACGGTCGATCGGGCCGCGGCGGCACCGGTCGAGACCGACTGCGCGTCGCGTGCGAGGGTCGCCTGGGCCGGGCTGCGGACCTGCCAGAACCACGGGCTCGGCCAGCCCGACGTCGACTCGAAGCCGCCGTTCGCGATCACACCGGCTGGAGGCGGTGGCGGTGGCGTGCCCTCGCCAAACGCAATGCGATTGATCTTGCGCGCCTCGACCGACAGGTAGTAGAGGGCTCCGTCGGGACCCACGTCGAGATCGACCGGGTTCATCGCGTTGGTGGCGAAGTCGTTGACCGTGCCGCTCGCCACGTCGTAGCGCTTGATGAAGTTGCCGACGTAGTCGGCGAAGAAGTAGTCGCCCGCGAACTCGGCCGGAAACGTCGATCCGCGATAGAACGCGGCGCCGGTTATCGACTTGCCCGGGCCGTCGTGGTTGTAGGCGTACAGCGGATTGGTCATGCCCACCGTCGAGCATGTGCCCTCGCAGGTCGGCCAGCCATAGTTCGCACCAGGCTGCCCGACATTGATCTCTTCCCAGGTCGAGTTGCCGACGTCGTTCACGTACATCCGTGCCGAGCCCGGATCGAACTCAAAGGTGAACGGGTTGCGCAGGCCGTACGCCCAGATCTCGGCCCGTCGCCCGGCTTGACCGACGAACGGGTTGTCGGCGGGGATCGAGCCGTCCGTGTTGATGCGCAGGATCTTGCCGCTCAGGTTGGTCAGGATCTGCGCGTCCGGGGCGTAGCTCGCATCGCCCGTCGACACATACAGCTTGCCGTCGCTGCCGAAGTGAAGGCCGCCGCCGAGGTGGTAGATGCCGTTCTTGATGCCGTCGACGAGCACGACCTCGCTGGCCGGATCGGCAACGTTCGGATTGGCCGCCGAGGTCGTGAAGCGGCTGACCTTGTTCAGGATCGTTACCGGATCCGTGTAATAGATGTAGAAGCGACGGTTGGTAGCGTAGTTCGGGTCGAACGCGATGCTCTTGAGACCCGCCTCAGAATCTGTGAACGTGTTGATCGACAGAAACGGCTCACTGCGCAGCACTCCGTTCTCCACGATCCGGATGGCGCCCTGCTTCTCGGTCACGAACAGCCGGCCGCCGGGTCCGAAGGTCATCGTCGTCAGACGTCCGCCGAAGCCCGTGGCGTACTCGGCGTCGCTGAAGCCAGACGGCACGACGGCCACCGCCGCCGCAGCGCCGGGAACGGCAAGCGGCAGCACACAGGTGAGCTGGATGACGGTGACCAACAGGGCAAATGCTCGCCACCGCCCACGCGATACGAACATGTCCCCTCGAGCGTGGTGCAGTGAGGTGCAGAGTACTATCGGGTAGAAGCCGATCGGTGCATCCAGGCACCACCGTATTGGGTGTGCACTTCCCGTTGGTAGACTGGGCCACCCCATGACCGCCATCCGTCCGCCGGGCGATCAGCTGATCTCGCCGCGATCCACCTCTCCGCGCCAACCGGGTGCCGCCCGAGCACGTCGCGCGGCGGCCGCGGCGCAGATCCCGTACATCAACCGCGAGCTTTCGTGGCTCGAGTTCAACGACCGCGTCCTGTTCGAGGCCGTCGACGAGCGCAACCCGCTGCTGGAGCGCGTCCGCTTCCTGGCTATCTTCGCCAGCAATCTCGACGAGTTCTTCCAGGTTCGCGTCGCAGGGCTGAAGCAACAGGTCGAGGCAGGTCGCTCGAGCCCGACACCGGACGGCATGAGCGCCGCACAGGCACTCGACGCAATCCGGACGCGGTTGCTGCCGATGGTCGCCCGCCACTCGGAGTCGTTCGCCACGGCGCGTAACGAGCTGGCCGAGGAGGAGATCCGCATCGTCGGCTACGACGAGCGACCGGAGCGCCACCTCGAGCTGCGGGCACGCTTCTTCGACGAGATCTTCCCAGTGCTGACGCCGCTCGCCGTCGATCCCGGCCATCCGTTCCCATACATCAGCGACCTGTCACTCTCGCTCGCAGTGACCGTCCGCGACCCCGACAGCGGGGAGCGGCTCTTCGCACGGATCAAGGTCCCGCCCATCCTGCCGCGGCTGATGGAAGTCGGCGTCAACACCTACGTGCTGCTCGAGCAGGTCATCGCCGCCAACCTCGACGCGCTCTTCCCGGGCATGGAGATCCTCGAGCACCACCTGTTCCGAGTGACGCGCAACGCCGACCTGTCGATCGAAGAGGAAGAGGCGCCCGACCTGCTCGAGGCGATCGAGGAGGAGCTGCGCAAGCGCCGCTTCGGCAAGGTGGTCCGGCTCGAGATCGAGCGGACCATGCCCCACCTGACGCGCCAGCTGCTGATGCGCGGTCTGGCCATCGAGCCGGCCGACGTGTACGAGATCTCGGGCATGCTCGATCTCACGGCACTCAACGCGATCGCCGATCTGGACGTTCCGAGCCTGCACGTCCCGCCCTGGCAGCCAGTCATCCCGGCGCCGTTCGTGACGGTGGATCCCGACGAGGAGCCCGATGTCTTCGCGGTCATCCGACAGGGCGACGTTCTCATTCACCATCCGTACGAATCCTTCACCGCCACCGTCCAGCACTTCATCGAGCAGGCGGCCGAGGATCCCGACGTCCTGACCATCAAGCAGACGCTGTACCGCACGAGCGGTGACTCGCCGATCGTCAAGGCGCTCATCCAGGCCGCCGAGCTGGGCAAGCAGGTGGTCGTGCTGGTCGAGCTCAAGGCTCGCTTCGACGAGCAGGCCAACATCGTCTGGGCGCGTGCGCTGGAGCGTGCCGGAGCCCACGTCGCCTACGGATTGGTCGGCCTGAAGACGCACTCGAAGCTCGCCCTGGTCGTCCGGCGCGAGGGTCGTGGCCTGCGCCGGTATGTCCACATCGGCACCGGCAACTACAACCCCAAGACGGCCCGCATCTATGTCGACCTTGGACTGCTGACCGCGGACCCGGACCTTGGTGCGGACGTGACCGAGCTGTTCAACCTGCTTACCGGACACTCCCGCCAGACGCGCTACCGGAAGCTACTCGTGGCGCCGACGACGCTGCGCCCAGGCCTCGTCGAGCTGATCGACGGCGAGGCGGACCGTCACGCAGAGCACGGCGATGGGCGGATCGTGATCAAGTGCAACTCGGTCGTGGACCCGGCGATCATCGCTGCGCTCTACCGGGCGAGCGCCCGCGGCGTCCAGATCGACGTGATCGTCCGCGGCATGTGCTCGGTCAGGCCCGGCGTCGAGGGCTCGAGTGAGACGATCCGCGTCCGCTCCATCGTCGGCCGATACCTCGAGCACTCGCGCATCTACATATTCGGCAGCGGCGAGCGCGAGCGCTTCCTGATCGGCTCGGCCGACATCATGGAGCGCAACCTGGATCGCCGCGTGGAGGCGCTCGCGCCGGTCAACGATCCGGCCAGTCA
Source organism: Candidatus Limnocylindrales bacterium (assembly GCA_035629915.1). GTDB lineage: Bacteria > Chloroflexota > Limnocylindria > Limnocylindrales > CSP1-4 > JALYGJ01. The sequence continues at coordinate 4,945 of DASQLS010000143.1, forward strand.
GGCACGCCTGCGCGCGATCGTGGATGCGATGCTCGCCGATGACCGGCGCGCGTGGCAGCTCGACTCGAACGACCGTTGGCGGCGTGTCGAGGAGATCGTCGATCAGCCGTCAGGGATCGATACGTTCGAGATCATGATGATGTCCGCGCAGGCAGCCTCCGCCGCCACTTCATGACGTCGGCGCGCCGGGCGGCCGCGCGGCCATCGAACGGTGAACGAGAGCTCGAGCTGAAGTTCGCGGTTGGCGATGTCGATGCGGTGCGCGACCTCGTTTCGACCGCCGAGGTGGCAGGCTTCGAGGCCGGGCCGTGGCGCTCGTTCGACATCGTGGACCAGTATCTCGACACGCACAGCGGCGCACTTGCCAAAGCCGGGTACGGCGCGCGCCTGCGCCACGTCGACCACCGCACCCTTGTCACGATCAAGGGTGCCCGCCGCCCGAGCGGCAATGACAGCCGTTCGACTCGCGGCGGCAGCCGGCGCAGCGCGGTGCACGACCGGCTCGAGCTCGAGGCGCGCGCCAATCGACGCCTCCTTCCGCAGCGCTGGCCGTCGAGCGCGGCACGCTCGCTGATCGAGGCAACGGCCGGCGACGAGCGGCTCTTCACACTCTTCTACGTCGACCAGCGGCGCGAGGAGCGCGAGCTGATCGCGGACGGCACGGTCGTTGCGAAGCTGTCGCTCGACACCGCCAGCGTGCGTCGCTTCGGCCGGACCTTGGGCAGCTTCGTCATTCTCGAGGTCGAGGCCAGCGCACCGGACGCGGCCGAAACGCGACGCATCCTCGACTCGATCGCCAACCACCTCAGCGAGTCGCCCGAGCTGCGCGCCGAGGAACGCTCCAAGGAACAGCTCGCCCAGGCGATGGTCGATCAAGCGAGCGAGCGAGCGCATTCCGTGCGACCGCCGCGCCAGCCGGGCGTCAAGGCGGACGAGCCGCTGGCCGAGGCCGGCCGCAAGGTGCTGCGAATGCACCTGTTGCGGATGCTGGTCGCCGAGCCGGGGGTGCGCGCTGGCGAAGACACCGAGACGGTGCACAAGATGCGTGTCGCAACGCGCCGGATGCGCGCCGCGTGGCGTGTCTTCGACGGCGCTTATCGGCCCCGCTTCCAGAAGCGCTACGTAGCCGAGCTGCGTGGTGTCGCCAGCGCGCTCGGGGCGGTGCGCGACATCGACGTCCAGCTCGAGCGGCTCGACGACTATGCCAAGGGCCTCCCCGGCAACCAGAGCGCCGCGTTGCAGCCACTCCGCGAGGAGCTGAACCGCGGCCGTGCAGAGGCACGCGCGGACCTGCTCGACCTTCTCTCGTCCTCCGACTACGACGATTTCATCTCCGACTATCGCGCCTTCGTCGACACACCCGGCGCCGGTGCCGCGAACGATGCTGCCGAGCGCGTGCGCGACGTGGCCGCGGGCCGGATCTGGCGCTCCTTCGAACAGCTCCGCGCGCACGAAACGATCGTGCCTTTCGCGGACGTGCCGGCACTTCACGCCGTGCGCATCGACGGCAAGCGGTTGCGCTATGCGCTCGAGTTCTTCCGCGAGATCCTGCCGCCGTCGGCGGACTCGCTCATCGCGGACGTCACGGCAATGCAGGACTCCCTGGGCATGCTCAACGACTCGCAGATCGCGGCCGACATCACCCGCGCCTGGCTGCTCGAGTCGGCAGGCTCGCTGGCGCCCGCGCAAAGAGCCGCGGCCGGCGCATACCTGAAGTCGAGCGAGGCGGATGTCGCCCGACTGCGGCGATCATTCCGGCCGCTCTGGCGGCGCGTCTCGGGGCAGCCGTTCAGGCGCCGCTTGGCGCTCACCGTCGGCACGATCTGACCCAGGCGCGCTTCCTGGAGGAGCGCCTCGTGCGGTTGAGCGTCAACAGCGCTGAGCGTTAACAGGACGTTAACGACGCGCCAACGAGACGTTGACGGACCGCGCCAAGACTGATGCGGGAATTAGCAGGAACGCTTGCCCGCCGATGTGAAGCGGTGGGCGTCAGAGAGGAGACTCCCACTTGAGCATCAGCAAGACGGTCGCCGTCGCCGCGATCGCCGCCGCGCTCCTGGTCGCGGCGTGCGGAGGGGGCGGCGCGACGACAGCACCGACAGGTGCTCCGACCGCCTCCAGCGCACCGACCGCTTCATCCGCGCCCACCGACGCGCCCGAGACAGACCAGCCAACCGATGCACCCAGCGATGGCCCGAGCAATGCGCCATCGGACACGCCTTCCGATGCGCCGAGCGACGCCCCGAGCGAGACCCCGGCGGGTGGCGAGGTGCCGGTGGTGACCGGCAACGTCGACATCCACGGTTCGTCGACGGTCTTCCCGATCTCCAATGCCGTCGCCGAGGACATCTCCGCCGTCAGCCCTGAGTTCAGCTACTTCGTGGGCTTCGAGGGCACAGGCGCCGGTTTCTCGGACTTCTTCTGCGTCGACAGTGGCGACATTGCCGATGCGTCGCGTCCCATGCGTGCCGACGATCCGAGCAACGACGAGGACGAAGAGGCAACGATCTGTGCCAACAACGGAGTTGAGTTCGTCGAGCTCAAGGTGGGCTACGACGGCATTGCCGTAATCACCGACATCGCCAACCCGATCGAATGCGTCACCTTCGCCGACCTGTATGCCCTGATGGGCCCGGAGTCGGACGCGGTTGCCAACTGGAATGACGCCGAAGCGCTCGCCCAGCAGCTCGGTTCGACCACCGACCTACCCGATGCTGCGCTCTCGATCACCGCTCCCGGGGACGAGTCGGGAACCTACGACAGCTTCGTCGAGCTGGCGCTCGCCGACCTTGTCGAAGCACAGTTCGGCCCCGACGAGGCGGCCATCGACGAGAACCTGCGACTTCGCACGCCAGGCGGCGTGTATATCGCCTCCAGCAACGACAACGCGATCATCCAGGGCGTCGGCGGAACCCCCAACTCGCTCGGGTTCGTCGGACTGGCCTACGCCGAGGAGAGCATCGACCAGGTCAAGATCCTGGGTGTCGATGGCGGCGAAGGTTGCGTGGCCGCGAGCCCCGAGACGGTTGCTGATGGCAGCTATCCAATCTCGCGACCGCTGTTCATCTACCCCAGCCTCACGCGCGCCGCGAACAATCCGGCAATCGTCAGCTACGTCGATTACTACCTCTCCGACCTGGGCATCGCCAACGTTGCGGAGACGGGCTACGTTGATCTGCCGGCCGAGGAGCTCGACGCAACCCGCTCGGCGTGGGAAGGCGCCAAGCCCTAGGGCCACCCGACGATCCACCTCCTCCCAACACGCAGGCCGGCAGTGCCGGCCTGCGTGCGTTGTTACCGCCAAATGCACCTTTCAGGGGATACGTGACCGCCTCTCGCGAATCATCACCACTCACGATCAAGGATCTGCGTGGCAGCACCGGCCGGCGTCGACGCGAGCTGATCATCAGGTCGCTCTTCTTCATGTCCGCAGCGACCGCGGTGCTGATCTCGATCCTGATCGTCGTGGCCCTCATCGGCCAGGCGGTCCTGTTCATCACCAAGGTCGATCTGAGCAGCCTCGTCAGCGGCTCGTGGCAGCCGCGCGCCGGTAATTTCGACCTTGCAGCGATCATCGCCGGCACATTCGTTATCGCCAGTATCGCGATGCTGGTCGCCGCGCCGCTCGGGCTCGGGGCGGCCATCTTCCTGGCCGAGTACGCCAGGCCGCGCGTGCGACGAACGATCAAGCCCATCCTCGAGGTCCTGGCGGCTATCCCGAGCGTAGTGCTCGGCTTCTTCACCTTGACGGTGCTGACGCCGCGCGTCGTCGATGTGATCTGCCCCGGACCGACACCCATCTTTAACATGGCCGGCGCGGGTATCGCGGTCGGCATCCTAATCACGCCGCTCGTCGCGTCGATCGCCGAGGACTCGATGTACGCCGTGCCCAATTCGCTGCGCGAGGCCTCGTACGGACTCGGCGCGCGACGGCGTGTGACGAGCCTGAAGGTGGTGGTCCCGTCGGCGGTGTCGGGCATCACCGCGGCGCTGATCGTCGGCTTCTCGCGCGCGGTCGGCGAGACGATGATCGTTGCCCTCGCCGCCGGCGGTGTCGGCGGGGCGATCTTCAATCTCAATCCGTGCATGCCGGGCCAGACGATGACCGCGGCAATGACCGCGCTGGCCGTCGGCTCGGACCAGGCCGGTGGCGGGATCGCCTACAGCAGCCTCTTCTTCGTCGGCCTGCTGTTGTTCGTGATGACGCTCACCCTCAACCTGATCAGCGAGCGGTTCGTGCGCCGGCTCCGGAGCGCCTACTGATGGCGTACGCCGGTCGGATCAGCACTCCCGCCACCTCTGCCGCGGTTGAGCGAGCGCTGCTCGGGCACAAGCGACCAGTCGGCGAGTGGCTCTTCCAGGGCTTCCTGCTGTTGTCGCTGGTCATCGCCCTCGGCGTCCTGCTCTGGCTGCTGACCGACGTTTTCGTCAGGTCGCTGCCGGTCTGGCAGGAACGAGGCGTCCAGAGCTTCGTCTCGTCGCCGCTGTCTTCCGATCCGGCCAAGGCGGGCATCGCGCAGGGGATCTTCGGCTCGATCCTGCTGATGGTCATCGTCACGGTCCTCGTGATCCCCATCGGCACTGCCGCGGCCATCTATCTCGAGGAGTACGCGCCCGATAACGCCGTCACACGGCTGCTCAACACGACCGTGCGCAACCTGGCCGGCGTGCCCGCCGTGGTCTACGGATTGCTCGGTCTGTCGGTCTTCGTGGCCCTGCTGAACGACGTCGGAAACAACGGCCGCAACATGCTCGCCGGTGGGCTGACGTTGGCGATCGTCGTGCTGCCGATCGTGATCATCACCGCGGCCGAAGCGCTGCGGGCCGTGCCGTCGACCATCCGCGAGGCGGGATTTGGCGTCGGTGCCACGAAGTGGGAAGTGGTCCGCAGCCACGTCCTGCCCTACGCCGCGCCGGGGATCTTCACCGGCATCATCCTGACCATCGCTCGTGCGTTCGGCGAAACCGCACCACTGTTGCTCGTCGGGGCCGCGGCGGGCGGTTTCGGTCAGGCCGCAAGCGCCACTCTGGTCGAGCGATTGACGGGCCCGTACACGGCGCTGCCGACGACCATCTACGCGTGGGCGACCCTGCCGCAGGCCGAGTTCAAGGCACTCACCGCGGCGGCGATCGTCGTGCTGCTGGCGGTCGTGTTGATCATCAATGCAATAGCCATCATCCTGCGCAACAGATATGAACGAAGGTGGTGATCTGGTGAGCGTCAATACTCCTGTGCGGCCTGAGCCGAGCGCGCCACCGCAGCTGAGCATCCGGGCCGCCGATGCGCCGGTCGTGACGTCAGAAGAGGAAGCGCCACCAGTCTTCGAGCTGCGCAGCTTCGACGCGTTCTACGGCTCGTTCCAGGCGATCCGCGGGATCACCATGGATGTCGCTCCAAACAAGATCACCGCGCTCATCGGTCCGTCGGGAAGTGGCAAGAGCACGATCCTGCGCTGGCTCAACCGGATGAACGACCTCATCCCGGGCGCCACAATGGGCGGTGAGGTGCTCTACCACGGCGTCAACCTGTTCGATAAACGAGTCGATCCGGTCGAGGTCAGACGGCGCATCGGAATGGTCTTCCAGAAGCCGAATCCGTTCCCCAAGTCGATCTACGAGAACGTCGCCTTCGGACCGCGAGTGGCCGGCTTCACGGGCAAGATGGACGACCTCGTCGAGGAGTCGCTCCGTCGAG
>DASQLS010000144.1:0-2936 GCA_035629915.1 Candidatus Limnocylindrales bacterium
CACGGCCACGGGGCGACCCAGCACATGCCCGATATCGGCCTCGATGCTGGCCCGCTTTCGCTCGGCAACGCCGCGCATGAAGGCCTGGCTCTCGGGGAAACCAAGAACGATCGTCGCGTCACTCACTTCGACGGGCCGGCAGGCGGCGATGATCGGCTTGTTGGCCGGGTTGCCCGCGATGCGTTCAACGACTCGCGGCCAGACCGCGATCAGGTCCTGCAGCGACTGGTCGGCAGCCTGGGGAGTCGCGACCACCACCGGCTCGGGCGTCGACGCGGCCGGTTCCCGCGACGACGCGGCCGACTCCTCCGGTGGTGATGCAGTGACTGGCTCAGGTGTTGCCGACTCGACGGCGACGGCAACCGGCTCTTTGGCGGGTGGAGTGGGTGCATGACCGGCGGGTGCGGATGGCGGCGGAGTCTCGGGTCGCGGTTTGACCTCGGCACGCGGCTGCTCCGCGGCGCGCGGCGGAGCTTCCGGCCGCGCCTGAACCTGTGGAGCGCCTGCCGAGTCGGCGCCATCGAGCAGCGCCAGCTCCAGCTGGAGCCGGTAGCCGCCGGCCGCGCCCCGGTTGACGTCGAGGCCGGCGAGGCGACGCGCGGCGCGAGCCAATCGCTGGCCACGATCGCCGGCACGCGGGCTTTCCGCGAGCGCCTCTATTAGTTGTTCGCGTAGGCGCGCGACGACCTGATCGGCGAACGCGACGAGATCGCGGCCATCGTGCTCGAGCTCATCGAGCAGCCGGATACCGTCGAGCGGGTCGCCACCGGCGAGCGCAGCCACGAAGCGGTCGACGCTGTGCATCTCGGCCAGGCCGAGCAGGTCGCGGACGGTATCGGCAGTGATTTCCTCGACGCCGCTTGACACGACCTGGTCGAGCATCGACTCCGCGTCGCGCATTCCACCGGCGGCGCGCTGGGCGATCAGGTCGAGCGCGTCATCGGTGATCGATCGGCCTTCGGCCTCCGCGATGCGGCGCAGCTTGCCGATGATCTGCTTCTCGGAAAAGGGGCGGAACGTGAAGCGCTGCAGGCGCGAAACGACGGCTGGCCGGATGCCTGATGGATCGGTCGTGCAGAAGATGAACAGAACGTCGGGCGGCGGCTCCTCGAGCGTCTTGAGGAGCACGTCCCAGCCTTCCTTGATGCGCTGGACCTCGTCGATGATGAAGACCTTGTGGCGCAGGTCGGCCGGGGCGGTGTAGACGCGCGGCAGCAGCTCGCGCATGTCGTCGACTCGGTTGTTGCTCGCGGCATCAAGCTCGACGACGTCCAGCGCCCGCCCATCGCGGATGGCCACGCACGGCTCGCAGATATCGTCCGGTTCGCCGTCGATCGGGTTCAAGCAGTTGACTGCCTTGGCCACGATCCGCGCGGTTGATGTCTTGCCCGTGCCGCGCGGGCCGACGAAGAGCAGGCCATGCGCCAGTCGATTGAGTCGGACGGCGTTGCGGAGCGTCTGGATGACGGCGTCCTGGGCCACGACCTGTCCGAAAGTCTGTGATCGCCAGCGTCGATAGAGCGCCTGGTGAGGCGTCGGCTGATCAGTCGGTTGACTGCTCAACTGGCCGGTCGGGTCGGTGACGTCGGTCGCTGCCATGTGGTGCCGCCCATGGTACGGCCCGAGGGAGGTATTGCCGTGCACCCACCGTCGACCGGGGACGTCCGCGTGCCCAACGAAGTGACCGACTCGGACCAGACCGATCCGCGGCACCCGGCGAGCAGCGCTTATCGCTGCTTCCTTCCGGACCTGACGAGGTTCACGCGTCACCGGTGCGCGGGACCCGATCCTCAACGTCGATCTCCCCGTCGGCATCCGCGAGCGCGGGCCTCGGGTGGGAATTCAGCCCTGCTGGAGCGGATTGCAGGTACAGGGCACCGCTAGTTCCCCGCCTAGCACGGCCCGCGAATGATAGCGCGACGGCCGAGCAGGCTCCCTATGCGCGACAAGTCAGGCGGACCAGATCTCCCGATCGTGACCGAAGTAGATGCGCGTCGGGTTTATCTCGCGCAGTCGCCGCACTGACTCGTCGTACGCCGCCACGTCCCACGCGCGCGAGCGTCCTTCGCGCGCGCCAGGCAGTCCCTGCCATTCATCGCGGCTGTAGAGGGCCTGGCCGGCGAGGACGATTGGCCCACTCGGTGTGTCGATGACCAGCGATTGATGCCCCGGCGTGTGGCCGGGTGTGCTGAGAATGCGAATGCCGGGCAGCAGCTCGTAGTCGCCGGCGCGCAGCTCGTACGTTGCGTCAGGGAAGTCGATCCACTCGAGGATCGTGTGGTTGCCGGCGTGGGCGACCTCCCACTCGGCCGGCTGCGCGTAGATGGGCACGCCGGGGAACAGCGAGTTCTGGCCGGCGTGATCGATGTGCAGATGACAGTTCACGACCGACGTCACGTCCTTGACGGCCAATCCGGCCTGGGCCAGAACGTCAGGAAGGCGGCGGGAGCGGGGGTGGTAGCGGTCGTCGACTTCGGGACTGCCGAAGCCGAAGCCGCTGTCGAACAGCAGCACGCCGCCAGAGTGCTGAACCGCGTAGGCCATCACGACGCCCTGTTGGCCCGCGAGCGGCTCGTCGTCGGCGAACACGAACTCGGCCATCTCGAGCGGAACGACGCCTGGCAGTGACACTTTGAAGCGTATCCTCGCCTGAATGTCTCACCCCACCCATTCAGGCCTGAACGACCTGCGCGCGCGGGTCGAAGCGAAGCTTGCCGGAGTCAGTACGCAAACGTCACGCCACGTCGCGACGCCTTCGTGGCCGAGTGGAATGGGGGTCCTGCGCGTTGCTGGGAGCATCCTGCTCGCGATCGTCGTCATCGGCTGGGTGCTCAGCGCTATCAACTGACCCTGGGTGCTGGCGGAGAGGGTGGGATTCGAACCCACGATGGGTTGCCCCATACGGCATTTCCAGTGCCGCGCCCTAGGCCTCTAGG
>DASQLS010000145.1:0-12466 GCA_035629915.1 Candidatus Limnocylindrales bacterium
GAGGTCGAAAAGCTCGAGGTCACGCCGGCGACGGTCTTCACGATCCAGTCGAGGCCTGTCGCCCCTAACGGCGCTCGAAAATAAGGTCGAAATCCTTTCGCCACGACTGACCGCCATCCTCCGACGCCTCCGTGATCGCAAGGATGCGATCTGGCTCGACGGTCGCTATGAAGCGCTGGTGAAAGTCGGGATCCTCGCGGCTGAACGTCACCTGAGTGCCGACAAGAGTCAGGTCGAACAGTCGGTAGACGCCGCGCAGGTCGTTGGAGAGCAGGACGTATCGATCGTTTGCGTCGCTGCGTCCGATCACCCACACCATGTCGGGCTCACCATCGAACACCGAGCGCAGGACCAGGAACGCGTCGCCCAGCCAATCGACAGTTGCCGAGCCGACGACCTTCGTCTCCATGCTGTCCAGAAACCAGGCGTTTGTCATGGTCAGCTCCCAGTCACCGACCAGGCCGGCGAGCCGATCCATCGCTTCGTTTCTCATCGGCCAATCGTAGGCCGGCTTCGTGTTGCCGAACGGCGACGGTTAGCAGCCGCAGGAGCTGTAGTCGACGCGCAGGCGAACGACGTCCTGCTCGGTCGGATTCGCGACCGACGTAAGCGTCAGCTTGCGCATAACACCAGAGCCCGCGCCACCCAGACGAACCTTGACCCTGATGAAGCTCCGCTCGCCGGTCGCCAGCTCCGGCGTTTGGTAGGTGCCATCGACGACGGCGGCGGTGATGTCGATGCCGCGGGCGAAGTACGTTACGTCCCACTCTCCCGTGCCGGAACCCTGAATTGCGAACCTGTCCGCACTTCCTTCGTTCTCGACGGCCACGACGAAGACGAGCCACGTGCCGCGTTCGTACGCGCCTTGCGCGTGGAGTGCCTGGGTCTGGCCGCTCCCGCTGAGGTTGCGTACGTCGAGCCCGGCCCACTCAGACGGAGCCGGGTAGACGCCGAACGGGCTGCGGTACTGCTTGAAGCGGATCGAGCCATCGGGGCCGCCGGCGGCGTCGCCGGTCGAAGCCGTATTCGGCGTGGCCGCGAGTGCGGGGCCAACTGCTATACCGGCGATCACCAGTCCAAGCATGCCCGCGGTGATGGCGGTGCGAATGATTCTGCGCATGTCGATTCTTGTCCCCATGTCGGTCGGCAGGTCGTCGTGTTCCCTCACAACGGCAGTGTCGAGATGGAAGTTCCGTCCGACCATCCGGCGTGCCACGGAAGCGAGTACCAGCCGGCCAGTACGTACTCGGAGCGACCACGTAGCGTCGGCGGTGTCCGAGGTGTCGGCGCGCCGCACGTATCCTCGACAAGTGACGTCCCTTCGACGACTGCTGGACTCGGTCCTCGCGCGGCTGGCTGACATCGGCGCCGTACCCGGCGACGACGAGGAGACGCGCCTACAGAAGGGCCTCCTCGTCCTGATCGCGCTCTTGATCTTGCCGATCGCCGGGATCTGGGCGGTGCTGTATCTCGCCTTCGGAGCGTGGACTGGCTATCTCGCCGTCGTGTACGCGGTCGTGTCGCTGACTTCGATCGTCGTCTACACCAGAAACCACGACTTCGAGCTTCTGCTCAACGTCCAGCTCCTGGCTATCGCGGTGACACCGACCGTGTCGATGATCCCGATCGGCGGCCTCCTACCCACCGGTGGCGTCGGCCTGTGGGGCATCATGGCGCCGCTCGGGGCACTTGTGTTCCGCGGCGTTGGTTCAGGCATCCGATGGTTCGTCTTCTGGCTGGTCATGTTCCTCGGGTCGGGTCTCGTGGCCGTCCTCATCGGAAGCCAGTCACCGATGCCCGAATGGTTCTCGAGCCTGATGCTGGCGCTCAACATCGCCGTCGGCGGGACGATTGTGTTCACCCTTCTTGCCCTGTTCGCCAAGCAGCGCCAAGACGCGTTGCTCGGATTGCGGGAGGCGCAGGAGCGAGCCGAGAACCTGCTCCTGAGCATCCTCCCGGCTTCCATCGCCGAGCGGTTGAAGTCCTCGCCCCAGACGATCGCCGATCAGTTCACGGATACCTCTGTGCTGTTTGCCGATGTTGTCGAGTTCACACCTCGCTCGAACGGCCTGAGCGCGGCCGAGGTAGTGGGGCTCCTCGATCGCCTGTTCGGCGAATTCGACATGCTCGCCGAACGCTACGGTCTCGAGAAGATCAAGACGATTGGCGATGCATACATGGTCGCGGCGGGCGTCCCTGAACCGCGCCTGGACCACGCGCGATGCCTTGCCCTGCTCGCCCTCGACATGCTCGCCGCTACGCGCCCGGACGGAGCCGTGGGCGACCTTGATCTGACGCTTCGGATCGGCATCAACTCCGGCCCGGTGGTCGCCGGAGTCATCGGCCGCAAGCGGTTCCTCTACGACCTGTGGGGTGACACGGTGAACACCGCCAGCCGAATGGAATCGCAGGGCTCAGCCGGCCAAATCCAGATCACCCGCGCCACATACGAGTTGCTCAAGGACGAGTTCGTGTGCGAGTTCCAGGGTGCCGTCCCTGTTAAGGGCAAAGGCGAGATGGAGACCTGGTTCGTGATGGGGAAGCTGGCTGGCGAGGAAGGATTCGAACTTCAGTCCGCCACGGCATAGGCACTCGCCACGGTGTTGATGACGATCATCGAAAGCAGCGTGACCGCCGACGCTCCACTGAAATGTCCCTGCAACGTTTTGACAAGGCCCGTTGCTCGGCAGTTCACCCAGGAGGGCGAGGCTGGCGATGCAAGAGCGACGCGACCGGTCCGTGCTGTCGCGCGCATGTCATCACCTTAGGGGGAGGCACCATTGTCCAGGCTTATTCATACGCGCGCGTGGCTCGCGTTGCTGCTGGCGCTGCTGCTAACGGCGGCGGTGGCTCCGGCGACGGTCTCGGCGGCGGATCCGTCACCGGGCGACGAGCTCATCACATTGGACGTCGGCGACAGCTACGCCGGCGGTGAGGTATTGATCCAGTTCCAGAAGGTCTACGCCGGCACGACAGATGACGGAACCGACATTTACATCTACGTTCCGGTCGGCGCGCTCGGCGCCGAAACCGCCGAAGGCGTGGACCCGAATTGGGACCCGAACCCAGACGACGAATTCGTGCCCTGCGGCAGCCAGTTCGATCCGGGCGATTACGTCATGACCCAGGAGCAGATCAACCTGCTGGGCGATCAGCTCAAGGACCAGATCGTTGCGGTCAACGTCGACCACTTTGGCCCGATCGAGCCCGCCGATCCAACGGATCCGGAGAGCGATGCGCTCGTCGTCCTGGCCTACAACATCCTCGACGACTTCTACTACGAGTGCGGCCTCGACTCCTTCACAGCGGGCTTCTTCGCCCCAGGCTTCATCGAAGAGTACGGAATGAACGTCATCGTCATCGATGCGTTCGACTGGGCCAACCGGGTCGGCGAGGACCTGAACGACTACGCGGGCGTGATCGGGCATGAGCTCGAGCACCTGCAGATGAACTACTCCGACTCGGGTGAGCTGTCGTGGGTAGATGAGGGGCTCGCCGACATGGCGATCTTCTTCAACGGTTGGGGCGACACGAACGACAGCCACCTGCTGTACCACCAGGTCCTCCACCGGGAGACCAGCCTGACCCGGTGGGGTGGCGGGCTCGAGAACTATGGCGCTGCATACAGCTACTTCCTGTACCTGTGGGAGCAGGCCGGCGGCAACGGAGATGGGACTCTCAACCCGGACCTCGAGAACGATGAGGCCGGCGGCGACCTTCTCATCCAGTACATCTTCCAGGAAGAGGCGGACGGCATGGAAGGCGTCCAGCTCGCCATCGACCGCTACAACGCCGAGACGGGCAGCGACCTGCGCTCGGCGGAAGACCTCTTCAAGGACTGGGCGGTCGCGATTCTCCTCGACGACGAGGCATCCAACCGCTTTGACTTTGCGAACATCAACTTCGGTGACGCGATCACCAGCGGTTGGACGATCGAGCTGGCCAACGACCTGTTCTTCGACGGCCGCGGCATCTACAACGGAAACATGCCGCCTTCCCGCTGGGAGCACAACAAGAACGTCCCGGCCCAGACTGGGCTGCCGTTCGGCGTCAGCTACGAGTTCTTCCGCAATCCCGGACCCCAGTTCGGCTTCACGTTCGACGGCGAGGACAACTCAGTTGTCGCTCCTCATACCGGTGGGACCCACTGGTATGCCGGCTACGAGAGCATGAACGACAACATTCTGAACGTGGACGGACCTGCGATCACCGGCGGAGAGACCGTCGACTTCTGGACCTGGTACTTCATCGAGGAAGGCTGGGACTTCGGATACGTCGAAGCTCTGGTCGACGGCGAGTGGGAGCAGATCGATGTCGTTGACGACTCGGGCACCGAGATCACGACCGATGTCGACGATTTCGGCAACAACACCGAGGGCAACGGCATCACCGGGACCTCGGGCGGCACGTACTTCGTCGATGAGCCCGTGTACGTCCACCTGCAGGCGGTTCTGCCCGCTGACGCGACGGACGTGCGCTTCCGCTACTCGACCGACGCGGCCTACCTCGACACTGGCTGGTTCATCGATGACGTTGCCGTGGACGGGACGACCGCCACGTTGACCTCAGAGACGGGCAACTGGTACGAGACCACCGGCGAGCAGAACAACAACTGGGTCATTCAGATCATCGCTCCGTGCGACCTGACCCCAGGCGTGACCTCGCAGGGAGAGATCGTGGACGAAGCGGGCTACATCTATCGCTTCGAGGGCGGCGACGACTACGCGGCCAGCGGCTTCAGCACGAAGTGCCTGACCGGTAAGCAGCGTATCGCCGTTGTCATCTCGAACCTGCCCACCGGGGACCTGACATTCCTCGATGCCGACTACGAGTTCCGTTTGACCAACACTGGCAATCGGAAGGGCAACAACTAGCCCTCACCGCGTTCGGAGCATCAATGGCGAGGCCCGGGTCGTATGACCCGGGCCTCGCTTTCGGTTCAACACCACCTGTCACCCAGCCTGTGGCTGCACCGAAAGGATGGGTGCAGACCGCTTGAATCCCCAGACGGCGGCGTAGATCCCGAGTAACAGCTCCCATGCGAATTCGGGGATCACGAGGAGGCCAACTGCGCTGGTTGACTCCCACAAGCCGAACAGGACGCCGATGTTGCCAACCAGGAGGACAGGGCCAGCGATCAGACCCAACACGGCCAGCGGGCGAGGAATGAGACGGGCCGTGTACATCAGGTAGGCAAGGATCAGCCCGTTCCCAAACGGGACGACGAGCCCAGGGCCAAAGAGAGCCGTCCAATCCTTCAGGGCAGCGAGGGATACGGCGAGGTCGGCGGCTCCCGGAGAGTCCTGGCGCAGGCTGACGACACCGAGCACGAAAATGATGCCCGCCGCGATGAAGACGCACTCGATGATTCGAGCCGCGACGTAGCTGATGGCGAGGATCTCGCTCTGTCGCCTCGCGATCGGGTAGAGCACGACGGCCGTCCCGACGTTGGCGATGATGAGCAGGAACTCGAGGAATGCGGCGAGGTAAATCTGGGTGTCCATCCCGCCACCGGCGATGTAGCCAGCCGGGTCATTGAGAAGGGGCAGGAAGAGGAGCGCGGCCGGTATCGAGGTCAGGAACGTGAGGATGAACAGCACCCCGAAGATCCGGGCGCGCCTCTGATCGTCGGCCATTTCATTCCCCCGTCTAGGCTCTCGAGTAGCCCCCATCGTAGGAAAGGTCTGCTTGGCCTACAACTCGGCACCGGCCGCGATCTTCAACTGAATTTGACCCGTTTTGCTGGTCTCGATCCTCTATACGGTATGGACCAGCGACGGAGACGAACAATTTGACAGTGGAACGGGTAGCGGAGCTTCTGCCGGCCCGGTCCGACGCCGCCATCGCCGCCTTCGTCGCCGAGCACTACGACAGGCTTCTGCGCCTCGCACGGCTGGTCTGTCGCGACGCGAGCGATGCCGCCGATGCCGTGCAGGCCGCCCTCGAGCAGGCGTGGCGCAAGCGCGAAGCCCTCAACGATGAAGCCCGCATGCGTCCATGGCTCGACCGGATCGTCGCGCGCGAAGCGATCCGCATCAGCAAGCGTCGCCAATCGCTCCTCGGCCGCCTTCTCACGCCGGTCCAGAACGTCACCTGGATCGAGCCGGGTGACCAACGCGCATCTGATCCTCAGACATTCGTCGCTCTGCGAGCGGCGTTTGTTCGACTATCGCCCGACCAGCGGGCCGTAGTCGCGCTACACCTGCACCTCGGCTACAGCGTCGCCGAGACAGCAGCCATCGTCGGTGCGCCAGACGAGACGGTTCGCTCGCGTCTGCGCGTGGCGACGCAACTCCTGCGCGCCGAGCTCGAGGAGTCACGGCCATGACGGACGAAATGCGCGACGATCGGATCGATCGCGAGATCCGCCGCTTCCTGGCTTTCCAGGCGGAGGATGTTGGAGGCGCACCGTCGGCTTTGGACATGACGGCTCGCATCGCTTCATCGTCGACAAGGGCAGGCCGGATTAGACGCGGCACTAGGCCACAACTCGTATGGATCGTGCTCGCAGGCCTGCTCGTCGCCGCGTTGCTTGGCGCGATAGCCGTAGGTGCGAGGTTGCTGCGAGAAGACACAGCGCTGGTAGTCCTGCCAACCCCAAGCGCCAGCCCGCAGATGACCGTCGTGCCGACGGAGCCTCTCGCACCTGCCTACGAGGCGGTGTTCGTGCGCTTTGCCGAGGCTACGGGGCTGTCCGAGGATATCGTCGTGATCGCGGTCGACGCCCAGGGAAATGAACGCGAGCTCGTGCAACTGCCGACCGACGAACGAGCCGGCGCCGGCTTTCGCCCGAATCTCCTCACAGAAGGGGCGGCGTTCAGCACGACAGGTCTACTTGCGATACCGAGATCCATCGGAAGCTACCGATATCACTGGGAAATCTTCGACCTCAACAGCCCGAACCCGACGCCGCTCGAGATTGCTGGCATTACGCAAGACTTCGACCACCGGACGCCGAACTTTGAAGGCAACCGACGGCCGAGTCCATTCTGGGGTCCGGCTGACGAGGCAGCGATCCCGTGGTACAACCGGGGCCTTTCAGGCAACCAGTGGCACATCAGCTTCGTCGATGGGCGTTCTGGCTCGATCGAAACGGTCGACGTGCTCGAACATCCTGACGACGCCTCCGACCGGATTGTCCCGTACTGGGCGGCAGATCAGTCTGGAATCCTGATGTCCACGTCAGCTGGCCCCCGGCATTTGCTCCGAGATGGCAGGCTCGCCGAGCCGACCGTCGAGTTCATGAGCGACGGTCACAGCAGGCCCTTCAACAGTAACGGCGTGGCAGCGCCATCCTCTGACGACAACGCAGACGGCCCCCTGGGCGAGTTACTCGCGAACGGGCGCCAGATCTCGGACATCGCATGGTCAGCCGCGGGCGACGGATTATGGCTCGCACTCAGTTCTTCGGATGAGACACAGGTCGTTGCCGTAAGTGAATTGGGGGGCCTCGTGGAAAGCACGGCACTGGTCTTCGACCCTGGTCCCACTGGAGCAATCCGCGTCGACGGTCACCTGATAGGGCTAGCGCCGGACGACTCCATGATTGTCTTGAGCTCGGATCCTGTCATGCCCGCCGAAGTTGGCGAGTTCACGCAACGCGACCTAACGCCGTCACTACTCGTTCCAGAGACAGGCGGCCAGTTCGATGTCGAGGGATCGTTCGCCGGCTGGCTAGAGGTAACGCCGTAGGGAACGCGCGTCATGGTCCGCGAGGCACTTGCTCAGAGGGGGAATCACGGGCGCCAAAGGCGCTAGAGGGAGAATCAGTTGAAGAACATCGGGTGCCAGGCGGCATACGGGACGGATCGATGACTCTGCGTCCGCTCGCTGCGTTGCTCCTTGGCGCGGGCCTGGTGACCGGCTGTGGATCGGCCGCCCCTGCCGCATCAGTCGAACCCTCCGCAGTGCCTACGATTGAGGCCACCTCGACGCCCACTGCCACCGCGACGCCCACCGCCCCGCCGACGCCTGCGGTTACGATCCCGACCCTAACCCTTGAAGATCAAGATCTCGAGGCGGGTACCTACAGGCTGAACTCGATCGTCCGTCCCGAGTTCCCGCCGATCCTGTTCACCGTGCCTGATGGCTGGAGCGCCGGCGGCTCGTTCCTGTTTGGCGCTGGCGACACCGCGGTGGGATTCTGGAACGTGTCTCAGCTGTATGGCCACCCATGCCAGTGGGGCGGCACGCTGTCCGACCCCGGACCGACGGTCGACGACATGGTGCAGGCGCTTGTCGACGTCCCGCTGCGCGACGCCAGCGAGCCAATCGACGTGACGCTCGACGGATATGCCGGCAAGTACGTCGAGTGGAGCGTCCCGACCGACATCGAATGGAACGAGCAGGACGGATTCGTGGACTGTGACGCTGACGGCGGCGAGCACTACTTCGAGAGCTGGACGGGCAGCGGCATGGGCTCGGACCGCTACCACCAGGGCCCCGGCCAAGTGGACCGGCTCTGGATCCTCGATGTCGACGGGAGCCGTCTCGTGATCAATGCCACCGACATGCCTTTGACAACAAGCGCCGACCGCCAGGAGCTTCTGGAGGTCGTCGAGTCGATCCGCTTCGAGGGCTAGATCGATAGTTCCGGGCACACCGCTTCGTTCAATGGCCTGGTGCTAGCCTCGCGGCTTGCGACCGTCCATTCACGAACCGGCCGTCGTGGTCACCGACCTCTTTGTCGGCATCGAGGCGCTCGCATTCGCGATCGCACTTGCGCGGCGCCATGCGCATGGCGCCGCGCTGGATGACCGGGCTCTGGAGCGTCAGCGCTGGCTGATCGCTTCTTTTGCGGCCATTGGTTCAGCCGCCCTGCTCGGCGCGGCCATCCACGCTCGAGTCCCCGTGGGAGACGATCCGACTCGGCGTCGGATGTGGCGTTTGTCGCTGGGACTCATTGCCGTCGGCGGTTGGTCGGCCTGGCGCATCGGAGCGGCAACGGCTCTCAGCAGTCGGCCTCGGCGCCGCGTGGCGCGTGCCACGACCCTGGCTTACGGAACTTACCTTGCGACCCTGACCAGGACGAACCCACCGTTTGTCGTCGCCATCGCCGCGTACGTGCCCGGTGCGATTTTCCTTTCGGCGGCGCTCGCTACGCGGCTGAAGCAACCCGCAGAACGCCGTTCTATTGCCCTCGCCCTGGTCGGGATGGGTCTGACGTTCGTCGGGGCGCTGGTCCAGGTAGGGCGAATCGCCATCCACCCGCGTCTCTTCGACCACAATGCCACTTACCATGCGATCCAGGCGGTTGCCCTCGCCTGCTTCTTCGCTGCCGCGGACGGGATCGTGCGTCAGGGAACCAGGCACGCACCACGCGCCGCTCACGAAGTAAATCAGCCCGTCCGGACATAGCTCCCGAGCACGAGTAGCCAGGCCGCGAGGACGATGTGGAAGACGATCGGAATCGTCTGGCCGGTCCAGCGGGCGTCTGGGTGATGCCACATTCGGAGCACATACCGAACGACCATCGCACCTGCATAGAGCCAGGCGATCGCGAGCAGGAGGGTCCCGATCGAGTCTCGCTCATGGACAGGCGGGAGGCGCCCTCGGGCGACTATCGCCGCGACGACCGTCATCCCGACGAGGGTCACGAGCTGGATCACAAGCAGCGGCGGGTAGGGGATACGCCCTGAGTACCACTCGGACATCGGTGGCAGGCAGGCAGGTGCCCACCGAGCCACGATGGCTTGGCCGACGACACGGACCGCAAATACCCCTTCGAGGGACAAGAGGATTAAGGCCGTCAGGATCGGATCGGCTAGCTCGAGACCAGGCGGGAAGCCGGTCATGAAGGCCCGGGCTCTCAGCCAGCGACAGGTCGAGCAGCTGGCGGAGGCGAGAGTGCTTTCAGCCCGAACATCTCACGGTGGTGCCGGTACCAATCGCTCTGAAATCGCTCGGAGGGATCAAGCCGCCGTTTGGATTCAAGGAACTCTTGAAATCGCGGATGACAGGTCTCGAGCTGCTCCCGGGTCGCGAATCGATGGTAGGTGAGGTAGTAGCTCCCGCCGTGGTCGATGGCCAGGTCGATGAGCTTCCGGAAGGTGTCGGCGACGTTCATCAGGCCAGTTGCGTCAGTGTTGGTGTGAAGGTTGAAGATGATGCATGCCCATGGCTCTCGAGCCCATGCCAGTACGGCTTCGTCGTCCCGTTCCACGAGTCGGATCGTTCCGTAAACCACCGGCGGGTCGCCGCCGCGGAGAGCATCCGAGGCCCGGACCATGAAGGCCGCGAGCGCAGGTCGAGGCACGTAGATCTCAGTGATGATCTCAGTCCCGGGAATCGCGGCACCGATGGCCACATCGAGATAGGCGTGGTAGGCGCCGACGTACTCACTCCGCTGGTGGAGATCGGACCAGTACAGCTGGCCTGACGTCGCGCTGTAATGAGCGATGTACGCCTGGGCGGCAGCCGCACGATCGACATGGGTCAGGTACAGCAGCTTCTTCCAGTCGTCGGTAGACAGAGCGCGCTGGCCGTCCGGAATCGAACTCGCCGCAGGCTCCGGGGTGTAGCACGACAAAATGCCCTGCCGCAGGAAGTCGGGCGAGCGTTCGTCGATCGAGAACTGGAAGTCACCGAACACGGACCCCACTTTGATTCGCGCCTCGAAGGCCGGCATCAGCTCGTCCACAGCGACGATCGCCACCTCGCGCCGAAGAATCCGGCGCGGGGCGAGTCGGAGGCGGACCGAGGTGATGACACCGAATAGCCCGTAGCCACCGATCACCAGCCCAAATCGTTCCGGGTCAGAAGCGCGGTCGACGATCCGGATCTGGCCCTCGGCATCGACCAGCGTGAACCCATCGACGTCCTCGACGATCGGACGCTGGACAAGTCCACGGCCGTGGACATCGGAGGAGAGCGCCCCACCCAGGCTCAAGCCGTCTGAGCCGGTTTGCTTTTGGCGAATGCCCCACGCTTCTGGCCGCCCGGTCTGCATCGCTTGCAGCCCGTCGATCAGCTCGTGCCACTCGATCCCCGCCTCGACATCCACGATCCCATGATCTGCGTCGAGTGAATTGATCGCTGTCATCCCGCGCATGTCCAGGTGAACGCCATCGGCCGCGAACTGCTGCCCACCCATCGAATGTCGCGATCCGGCGACGCTGACTGCTCGTCCCTCTGTCGCCGCCAGCCGGACCGCCGCGATCACGTCTTCGGTCGAGTCCGGACGAACGACCCTGGCAACTCGAGTCGGATTGAGTGCCGAGTGGACGTCGTTCAGGATGGCGCCGACCCCGGTGTCAGCCATCGTCGAGCCTACCTCTGGCGGTCGCCCAGGTTGAACGCGCTGGGAGATAGAACCTTACGCGACGGGCGTGGGAGGGCAAGCAAGTCAAGTTGGCTGGCGAGGAAGGATTCGAACCTTCAATCCCCTGATCCAGAGCCAGGGGAGGCACGCTCTGTCGCTGGCTCTGAGCGTCCACAGTGTCCAGTGCCGTTCGTCCGTACCACCGTATTCCATTGGTTAGTTGGTACGGGAAGTGGTACTGCGGCTTCGGCCATCACTGGGCCGAGGGCGTTGCGTTCTCCAGGCGCGAGACCATTTGTTTGAGGGCGTCTAGCCGGTCGCGCCCCCTGACGGCGGATTGCTTTTGGATTCCCTGCTTAAGCTCGATGAAGTACTCATAGTCGCCCGACTGAGCGTCACCTTGATGCCTCACTTCGGGACGCGGCCTCGGCGATCGCGCGACATCTCGCCTCGGCGGGCGACTACCATGCCGCCGCAGGGGCGAACAGCCGGGGCCCTTGAATTGCAGCCTCCAGGGGGTGACCTTCTCGGCACCGTCACAGGAGGTATCACGGATGTTCCAGCAGATCAGGGCACGCCTCGGGCGGCCCACGCTCTACGTCGCCGTGGGCCTCGCGGTCGGGGCACTTCTAGCGCCAGCGTTCAGCGGCGGGGGCGCGCAAGCGGTGACGACGTACACCCGCTCCGCGAGCTGTCACGGCCTCGGGTTCAGTCCCGCCGGGTCGCACACCGCCTACTTCCAACAGGGCGGCGCCCGCATCCTCGAAAACGGCCACTCCGACTTCATGTTCTGCGCCATTGGCTTGCCTCATAAAGCCGCGGTGACCAGATTTCAGGTAACGGGGTACGACGCCTCAACGATGGGCAGCATCACAAACTGCGGCCTCGTCCGAAACAGCCTTACGCTGGCAGGTACGGAGACATTCCAGTCCCTGGCCGGAGTCAACCCGACGACGCTGGCGGGCACGCCCGGCCGGTTTGCCAGCGCCACCACGACCATCAACGCCTCGTACAAGTCGATTGACAACGCCGCGTATGCGTACTTTGTCCAGTGCCAGGTGATCGCTCCGAATGTCGGAGCGGACTCGGCTGCGAATATCCGACTCTACGGGGCCACGGTGACATACAGGATCACCGCCGCGAACGGCTGAACGGAACGCCGTAGTTGGCCGGAAGGCAGACTCCCGGCCCTTCCGCGACGCCGCT
>DASQLS010000146.1:0-29259 GCA_035629915.1 Candidatus Limnocylindrales bacterium
GAATTGATCTCTTCGACCAGCGGTTGGAGCTTGCCGACGACACGGTCGTTCGAGTCGACGAACCGGGAAATAAGGTTGCGCATGAGTGTCGAAAGTATAGGCGTGAGGGCTGTGATCCCCTCCATCTGGTCGGTGGTGTGCAACACTCAGCGGCCGATGGCCGAAGCCTCCGAGGGGTCACTGAAGGCTGGTGTGCCTACCCGCGCCGCCAGCCCCGACCAGACTGTCGCCGCTTCCCCGACGGTGTCACCGAATCGATTCGCGCTGACCACCGAGCGCCGCCGTGCCCTGCGCATCAGCCTGGCACTGTTCGTCTCGACTTTCCTGATCTATTGGCTGCTCGGGCCGATGCATACCGCCTACGACTTCCAGCTCTCACAGGCGAACAACATCGTCCACGGCCACCTGGACATGGACCCGGCCTATACCAACAACCTGACCATCCTCGAGCGCGTCCTGTTCGACGGCGAGGGTTTCTGCCTGCCGCTGCCCGACCCGCGCGCCGCCCAGGGAAACACGTACACCATCCCGGTCCAACAGACGGCCGACTGCCGCCACTTCATGCAGCACTCCCTCGGTCCGGCGTTCCTGCTCGCGCCGCTCGCCCTCTTCTTCGGCCTGACGGTCAACCAGACACTCATTTCGGCACTGATCGGCGCGCTGGCGGCGCCGGTCGTGTGGGGCATCACGCGTCGTTTCAGCGACCGCCTGCGGACTCAGCTGGCATTGACCGCGCTGGCCATGTTCGGAACGACCTTCTTCTACAGCGCGGCCGATGGCAGTGTCTGGCACTTCGCCCACACGACGGCCGTGTTCTTCACTTTCGGCGCGATCTATGCCACGGTCGTGACGCGCAGTCCGCTGCTCGCGGGCGCATTCGTCGGCGCCGCGTTCATGTGCCGGCCGACGATGATCCTCGCCGGGTTCTTTCCGCTGGTTGCCTTCTCCGACCTGTGGCTGGTGCCGGCCCGGGACGCTGCGACGAGCGCGTGGCGAAGACTGCGCGATCGCATCCGACTGCGGCCGTTGATCAAGCTCGCCGTCGGCGTGGCGCCATTCGTGCTGCTGACGATGGCGATCAACTACCTGCGCTTTGGCAAGCCATTCGAATCGGGCTACAGCTACACCGAGCAGATCTACCAGGCCGATCTGGCGTGGGTGTACCCATACGGCATCTTCGACCCGCGCTACGTGTCACGCCACATCCAGACCTTCTTCGAGCAGATGCCGAACTTCTCGGATAGAGGCTCTTACGTCTGGCCATCGTGGGCGGGCATGGCGCTGTGGGCAGTTTCGCCGGCGCTTTTGATCGGCCTGTTCGCGGGATTGCAGCGCTACCGCCGCCCGTCGCTCCTGGTGGTCGGCGCAGTGGCGCTGTCGTGCACCTTCATCGTCGGCGCCGCGGTGCTCAAGGGTCTCGGCCTGGCCGACCTCAATCCGGCCGATGTGCCGTTCGGAATGCACCTCTGGCCGTTCTGGATCCTCATCGGTGCGGCGCTCACGCTGGCCATCGCTGACAGAAACCGGCTCGTGCTTGCCTGCTGGGCAGCGATCATTCCGCTGGTGACGATCAACTGGGTTTTCGCGGCGACCGGATGGGCACAGTTCGGATACCGCTACGGTCTCGACTTCATGCCCTTTCTGTTCATGCTCGTGGTGCTGGCCGTCCGACGTGTGCGCTGGTACCACGCCGTCCTCATCGGTGCCGCGATTGCGATCAACCTGTGGGGCGTGCTGTGGATCCACAAGTTCGACGCGATCGAGCTCTTCGGCTGGACGTGGGTGAGCTATTGAACGCGAGCGTGGTGAGTCCAAAAACCAACTTGGCGGCCGCCGGAGAGGTCGAGCTGACCATCCTGATGCCGTGCCTCAACGAGGCTGAGACGTTGGCGACGTGCATTCGCAAGGCGCGCCGCTTCCTCGCCGACAACGAAGTTGACGGCGAGGTCCTGATTGCCGACAACGGCAGCACGGACGGCTCGCGCGAGATCGCTATCGCCGAGGGCGCGCGGCTGGTGCCGGTTGCCGCGCGCGGCTACGGGGCGGCGCTGCTCGGTGGGATAGCCGCCGCGCGCGGCCGCTACACGATCATGGGTGACGCGGACGACTCGTACGACTTCTCGAACCTGATGCCGTTCCTCGAGCAGTTGCGCGGCGGGGCGGACCTGGTGATGGGCAATCGCTTCCGGGGCGGCATCGCTCCGGGGGCAATGCCGCGCTCACACCGCTACCTGGGCAACCCGGTCCTGTCGTGGCTCGGTCGGCTCTTCTTCAAGATTCCGATCGGCGATTTCCACTCCGGCCTGCGCGGCTTTCGAACGGACCGCATGCGCGAGCTCGGGCTGTCAACGTCGGGCATGGAGTTCGCCAGCGAGATGGTCGTCCGATCGGCTCTGACCGGCTACTCGATGACCGAGGTGCCAACCACACTCGCCAAGGACGGCCGCTCACGCCCGCCCCACCTGCGCACCTGGCGCGACGGCTGGCGCCACCTTCGATTCCTGCTCATCTACAGCCCGCGCTGGCTGTTCCTGTACCCGGGCATCGTCCTTTTCGCGCTCGGCATGCTCGGCGTGGTGCTGCTCTTCCCGGGCGAGCTCGGCGTGGGCGGCGTCACGCTCGGCATCCACACCTTCGTGGCCGCGTGCATGGTCGTCTTGATCGGTCTCCAGAGCATCACGTTCGCGGCCGTAGCGCGGCGCTACACGACGCTGCGCGGTCTGCTGCCGCCATCGACCAAGTACTCGGTCCTCTTGCGCGGCCTGACGCCGGACCGGTTGCTGGGTGTCGGCCTGATCCTGTTCGTTATCTCGCTGCTCGGCCTGCTGTGGTCGGTCTGGCAGTGGGTCGCGGTCGACTTCGGGCCGCTTACCGACCAGCGCATCCTGCGTGTCCTGACCCTGTCGTTCACCGGCCTCGCGGCGTCATTCCAGCTCGGTTTGGCGGCCTTCCTGGAGAGCTTGATGGAGATTCCGCTCGGTTCCGACCCGCGCATCGAATCGGACGACCCCGTGTCACCGCCCGACCGGCCTTGACCGAGCCTCGCCCGGCGCCCGGCGCCGCTGACTCAACCGACACCACGCACGCCGCCGCTACCGCTGCCGGCGTGCCGGAGATGAAGTCGTTCGACCGTTTCCTGCGCGACGCGCGCATCGCCAAGGCGCGTCCCTTCGTGCGCGCGGGCGACAGAGTGCTCGACATCGGCTGTGCCGACGGCGAGCTGTTTCGCAAATGGAGCGGCTACATCGGGCACAGCGTGGGCATCGAGCCGACACTCCTCGAACGGGTCGTGACTGACGACTACGAGCTCATCCCCGGCCGCTTTCCGGACCAGGCGCCGACCGAATCGCAGTTCGACGTGATCACGATGCTCGCCGTGCTCGAGCACATTCCGCTCGATCTGCAGCCTCGGCTCGCCGACGCGTGCTTCGAGGTGCTCAAGCCCGGTGGTCGGGTCGTCATCACCGTGCCGTCGCCGCGCGTCGACGACATCCTCCATCTGCTGATCAAGCTGCACGTCATCGCGGGCATGAGCGCGCACGAGCATTACGGCTTCAAGCCCGACCACACGCTCGGCGTCTTCGCGTCGCCGCGCTTTCGGGTGCTGAAGAAGGCGCGCTTTCAGCTCGGGTTGAACAACCTGTTCGTTTTCGAGAAGGCGTCCGAAGAGTCGCGGGCGACCTAGCGCAGCCCGGTCGAGCGGAACACCAGCCGGTCGAGCGACAGGAACTTGATGACTGTCGAGGCAGCGAGGCCGACGACGGCCGCAGCGATGTCGGCCATGAATGGCTCGGCGAGTGCGAACGCGACCACGTTGATCACCAGCGAAAGCGCGATCGCGCCGTGGAATGTCGCCCAGCGATGAAGCAGCCGGCGCGGAACGCGGGACACCGGACGGTCGTGCCAGACGAGCAGTTGATTGACGACGAAGTTGAACTCGACGCTGATCACGAGCGAAACCATGTAGGCGACGAGCGAACCGAGGCCGGCGTTGGTGAACAGCGTCAGCCCGGCGATCTGGATCGCAAACGTGACTGCGCCGACGATGCCGAAGCGGATCGGCCGCGCGGCGTGAGAGCCGGCCAAACGGGTGACGCGCTCGACGACGTCCGAGGTGTTGTTTCGCTCCCGAGCCGGCGTCTCCTCGTCCGATGTTCCGGACGCGGTGGCTATGTGATCGGCCCCCACAAGCCGAGGCCATAGCCGGCGACGAGGATCACGAAGGTGGCGGTTGCGAGGACGACCCAGAAGAGCACCGCCATGCGGTTGCTCGTCGGCTGAAGGGTCGTGTTCTCAAGTGGCGCCGGCTGCCACCGCCGCGAGACCAGCCGGCTGCGCCACGTGCGCTGCTCGACCGGGTTCGGCTCAAGGCCGTCAGGCGTTGGTCGGTAAAGCTTGAGGCTCATCTTCGGCCAATCATGCCGCGTCGTTCTCTGCTTCGTCCCAGAGGAGCATCTCCTGGACCATCTCGAGGTCGCTCGAGAACAGAGCGCCGACCGATTCGCCGCGATGGATGCGCCGGATCGCTTCGCCAATCAACGGCGCAACGGAGAGCACCTTGATCATCGGTAGCCGCTTCGCCGGCGGCAGCGGCACGGTGTCTGTGATCACGACCTCGACCAGCTCGGAGCTGCGCAGCCGGTCGATCGCCGGATCGGACAGGATGCCGTGCGTGGCGCAGGCGTAGATCTCGGTCACGCCCTCGCGAAGAAGCGCGCGCTCGATCTCGACCAGCGTGCTGGCAGTATCGATCTCGTCGTCGACGATGATCGCCCGGCGGCCCTTGACCTCACCGATGACGTTGAGCAGCTCGGCCGTGCCGAGGTTGCCCGGACGGCGCTTCTCGATCACTGCCAGGGGCGCTTCGAGGATCTCGGCAAAGGTCCGCGCGCGCTTGGCAAAGCCGAGGTCGGTGACCACAACCAGGTCCTCGAGCTCGAGCCGCTTGAAATAGTTCGACAGCATGTGGACGGCGGTCAGCTCGTCGACCGGGATATTGAAGAAGCCCTGGATCTGACCCTGGTGAAGGTCCATCGTGAGCACCCGGTCGGCACCGGCCACGCTGATCATGTCGGCCACCAGGCGGGCCGTGATGGGCACGCGCGGTTGGTCCTTCTTGTCCGAGCGTCCGTACGCGTAGTACGGCACCACCGCCGTGATCCGTCCCGCGCTGGCGCGCTTGAACGCGTCGATCATGATCAGCAGCTCCATGATCGACTTCTGGACCGGGCTGTTGGTCGACTGGACGATGAACACGTCCCGATCGCGCGCGTTGTCCTCGATGCGTACGAAGATGTTCTCGTTGGCGAACTCGAACACCTCGGCGCGGCCGAGATCGCGGCCCAGGTAGCGCGCTATCTTCTGCGCCAGATCTGGGTTGGCGTTGCCCGTGTACAGGTCGTACTGGTCGCTGTAGGACGCCGCGGCACGGCTGCCGAATGAGCTCACGAGGACCCTCCCGCCGGGTCGCCATTGTCCGGCATCGGAGCGCCATCCGCTACCCCATCCATGGGCTCTGTTTCGACCGTGTCGCGATCCTCGGCACGGAACACGGCGATGCCGGCAACCTCGTCACCCTCGTTGAGGCGCATCACGATCACGCCGCGTGCCTGTGAGCCATAGCGGTTGACGCTCTTGACGTCCGTGCGCACGACCTGGCCCTCGCGGCTGATCAGCAACAGCTCCTCGTCCTGCTCGTCGACCAGCTCGACGGCGGACACCTGGCCGGTCTTGCTGCCCTCGATCGAGATCAGCCTCACGCCCTGGCTGCCGCGGTGCATGCGCCGGAACTCGGTCATCGGCACGCGCTTGCCGTAGCCCGTCTCGGTCAGCACCAGGATGTCGTTGCCCGGCTGGACGATGCCCATGCCGACGACCTTGTCGCCCTCGCGAGCGAGGCGGATGCCGATCACGCCGGCCGCGTCGCGGCCCATCGCGCGCACTTCGCTCTCGTTGAAGCGCGCGATGCGCCCCTGGGACGTGGCGAGCACGATGTCGTCGTCGCCCGACGAGACGCCGACCCAGCAAAGCTCGTCCTTGTCGGCGACCGTGATTGCGCGGATGCCGGTCGACCGAACGCGCTCGAACTGCTCGATCGGCGTCTTCTTGATGACGCCCAGCCGGGTGGCCATGACCATGTTGTGGCCACGCTCGAAGTTGGGAGTGGTGACGATCGCGAGGACGCGCTCGTTGGGCGGCTCGAGCTGGACGCCGTCGAGATTGATGACCGGCATGCCCTTCGACGTGCGCTCGGTCGGCGCCGGGATGGCGTGCACCTTGGCGCTGAACACTCTGCCGCGGTTGGTGAAGAACAACACCCAGTCATGGGTACCCGCGACGAGCAGGTGCTCGACCGCGTCCTCCTCGACTGTGCGCGCACCGATGATGCCCTTGCCGCCGCGGATCTGGCGTCGATAGGTCGCCAGCGGCTGGCGCTTGATGTAGCCGCGCGTCGAGACGGTGACGACAACGTCTTCGTCGGCGATCAGGTCTTCGTCGGTCAGCTCGCGACTCGAGTCCTCCTCGACGCGTGTCAGGCGCTCGCCTGCGTACTTCGTGGACAGCTCGCGTAGCTCGTCCTTGATGATGGCCGAGATACGCGCCGGGTTGCCCAGGATGTCCTCGAGTTCGGCGATCAGCTTGATCGTGGCGAGGTACTCGTCCTCGATCTTCTTGCGCTCCAGCGCGGCCAGCCGGCGAAGCTGCATCTCTAGGATGGCGTTGGCCTGGATCTCGGACAGCTTGAAGCGGCTGATCAGGTTGGCGCGCGCGGCATCCACGTCGGCCGACTCGCGGATCGTCTTGATCACCGCGTCGAGGTGGTCGAGGGCAATCTTCAGCCCCTCGAGGATGTGCGCCCGGTCGCGAGCCTTGCCGAGATCGAACTCGGTCCGCCGCCGGACGACCTCGCGTCGCCAGTCGATGTGGTGCTGCAGCACATGCTTGAGCGACAGTGTCTGGGGCTGACCATCGACCAGGGCGAGCATGTTCATGTTGAAAGCCAGCTTCAGCGCCGTGTGCTTGAACAGGTTGTTGAGCACCTTGCGCGGCGCAGCGTCGCGCTTGCACTCGATCACCAGGCGCATGCCGTCGCGGTCCGACTCGTCGCGCAGGTCGGCGATTCCGTCGACCTTCTTCTGCTGGACCAGGTCAGCGATCTTCTCGGCGAGGGTGGCCTTGTTGACCTGGAACGGCAGCTCGGTGACCACGATCGCCGTCCGCTGAGAGCGCGTCTCTTCGAAGACCACTGTTGCCTGCATCACGATTCGCCCACGCCCGTGGGCGTACATTTCCCGAATCGCGTCGAACTCCTCGATCTGACCGGTCATCGGGTTGCGCCGCGTGTCGCGCCGGAAGATCGTGGCCCCGGTCGGGAAGTCGGGGCCGTTGACGTAGTTGCACAGCCCGTCGTTTGTCAGGTCGGGGTCGTCGATCAGGGCGATCGTGGCTTCCGCAATCTCGCCCAGGTGGTGCGGCGGGATGTTGGTCGCCATGCCCACCGCGATGCCGGCCGAGCCGTTGACGAGCAGGTTGGGCAGCTTGGCCGGCAGGACGGACGGCTGCATACGAGTGCCGTCGTAGTTCTCGACGAAATCGACCGTCTGCTTGTCGATGTCGGCCAGCACCTCGGCGGCGATCGCGGTCATCCGCGCTTCGGTGTACCTCATCGCCGCCGGCGGATCGCCGTCGACTGAGCCGAAGTTGCCCTGGCCGTCGATGAGCGGGTAGCGCAGCGAGAAGGTCTGTGCCAGTCGGACGAGCGCGTCGTACAGCGCCGCGTCTCCGTGCGGGTGGTACTTGCCCATCACCTCGCCGACGATCGCCGCGCACTTGCGATAGCTGGACGTCGAGGTGAGGCCCATCTCGTGCATCGTGTAGAGGATCCGGCGATGGACCGGCTTGAGGCCGTCGCGAACGTCGGGCAGCGCGCGGCTGACGATGACGCTCATCGCGTAGTCGAGGTAGCTGGTGCGCAGCTCGTCCTCGATCCGGATAGGGACTACGCGCCCGCGGTCTTCGGCCACTGGTTAGCGCCTCCCGCCGAGCGGCGCCATCTGCTGGCGGTAGCCCTGTTGGTCGACTGCCGCGTCGGCCATCTGCTGAAGACCGGTGAATCCGGCCGCGACCGTCGCCGCTTCGCTGCTCGACGGTTGGTCGGCGCGACGCCGAATGCCCTCCAGCCGTTGCCTGATCTCGGCCGCGAAGGTCGGTTCGATGGACGGTGCGCTGAGCGCATCGCGCAGCACCCACGCTCGATGGCCGTCGTCTGCTTGACGAGCGGCTTCCGCCTCAGCGCGGATGAACTCGCGGACGCCACGCGGATCGACCTCGAGCCACGAGCGGAGCGCCCAGGACAGCGCCTTCTGCACGTCTGGTTCGGCGTCACCGAGAAGCGATTTGATGAGCGTCAAACCGGGCGACTCTTTCAGAACGCGTCGCCGATCGCCAGCTAGCTCGAACGGGAGGCGCGCGACGGTCGAGCCGACCAGGCGCCGTTCCCAGCGGCTTGCCGCGTAGACCAGCTGCTCGAGCTCGGCCCATCGGAAGGGCTCGAGCAGGACGCCCTGGGCGAACAGCTCGGCCAGCGTGTCGACGCGGATCCAATCGGTGGCCGCGTGGCCGAGGCGGCGCATGAGCTGCCAGGTGCGCTCCGGATCGTCGGGCAGCGAACGGCGCAGGGCGGCGTATCCGACCAGCTCGATCTCTCGCTCGGGCTCGACAACAAGGCGGTCGGCCAGCCACAGGGCACTGGCCGCCGACGATTCGGCAAGCGGCTTGCGCAGCTGTCGCGTGACGGCGGCCAGCAGCGGCCCCCGTACGCCGAAGACGACGCCCGACCCGGGCGCTACGCGCTCCTGCTCGCGCGCATAGACGTCGTCGGCGAGCCGTTCGAGGCCCTCGCGCAGCACGTCGACGAACGCCTCGGGCTCGTCGATCAGGTCCGCCAGGGCGTCGCCCAGGCCGCGTGCCTCGGGCAGATGCTCGGCCACGAACGCCTGGGCGCGCAGAGTGGCCTCAGACGTCAAGGTTCTGGACCTGGCGGGCACGGGCCTTGATGAAGTCGCGCCGCGGCTCGACCTTTTCACCCATCAGGGTGCTGAAGATCCGATCCGCCTCGGCCGCATCGTCGATCTCGGCCTGGAGAAGCGTTCGCGTACCCGGGTTCATCGTCGTGTCCCAGAGCTGATCCGCATTCATCTCGCCGAGGCCCTTGAAACGCTGGATGTTCAGGTTGCGCGCCTTGAAGTCCTTGACCACCCGCTCGCGATCCTTCTCGTCTTGCGCATAGCGAGTGACCTTGCCGGTGCTGATCCGATACAGCGGCGGCTGGGCAAAGTAGAGGTAGCCGTTCTCGACCACCTCCGGCATGTGGCGGTAGAAGAAGGTCATCAGCAGAGTTCGGATGTGCGCGCCGTCGACGTCCGCGTCGGCGAGCAGGATGACCTTGTGGTAGCGCAGCTTGGTGATGTCGAAGGTCTCGCCGATGCCGGCGCCAAGGGCGATGATCAGCGGCCGGATCTTCTCGCTCGACAGGACCTTGTCGATGCGCGCCTTCTCGACGTTGAGCATCTTGCCGAACATGGGCAGCACGGCCTGGAAGTGCCGGTCGCGGCCCTGCTTGGCCGAACCACCGGCCGAGTCGCCCTCGACGATGAACAGCTCGCTGCGGGCTGGGTCACGCTCCTGGCAGTCGGCCAGCTTGCCAGGCAGGGCCGAGCCCTCGAGCGCCGACTTGCGGATGACCAGGTCGCGTGCCTTGCGCGCCGCCTCGCGGGCGCGGGCGGCGATGAGTGACTTCTCGATGATCCGCCGTGCGTCCTGCGGGTTCTCCTCGAGGTACTGGTTGATGCCCTCGGTCACCGCCGCCTGGACCTGGCCCTTGACGTCGGCGTTGCCCAGCTTGGCCTTCGTCTGGCCCTCGAATTGGGGGTCGGTGAGCTTGACCGAGATGACGGCGGTCAGCCCCTCGCGCACGTCCTCCCCGGACAGATTTGCGTCAGCGTCCTTGAGGATCGCCTGCTTGCGGGCGTACTCGTTGAGCGAGCCGGTCAGCGCGGCGCGGAAGCCGGTTACGTGCGTGCCGCCATCGACCGTGTTGATGTTGTTGGCGAAGGCAAAGACGCTCTCGCTGTAGCCGTCGTTGTACTGGATGGCGACTTCGACCTGGGTCGCTCCATCGCGCCGCTCGGCGTAGATCGGCCGCGGGTGGAGAACGTCGCGCTCCTTATTCAAGTGGCGCACGAAGCTGATCAGGCCACCTTCGAAGTAGAAGTTCTTTTCCTTCGCCGGCTGAGTGCGCTGGTCGATGAACTTGATCCACAGGCCCTTGTTGAGATAGGCCGACTCGCGCAGCCGCTGGGCGATCGTGTCGAAGCTCCAGTCGAGCGTCTCGAACACCTGGTCGTCCGGCTTGAAGGCAGTCAGCGTGCCGGTTCGACCGTTTGCGGGACTGACCGCGCTGACCTTGGTCGTTGGCTTGCCACGCGCGTACTCCTGGCGCCAGATCTTGCCGTCGCGTGCCGATTCGACGTACATCCACTCCGACAGCGCGTTGACCACGCTGACGCCCACTCCGTGCAGGCCGCCCGACACCTTGTAGCCGCCACCGCCGAACTTGCCACCGGCGTGGAGCACGGTATGGACGACCTCGAGCGCGTCGCGACCGGTCTGCTTATGGCGTCCAACGGGCACGCCGCGGCCGTTGTCGCGGCCGATCACGCTGCCGTCGGGCTGGATGTTCAACTCGATGTGCGTCGCGTGGCCGGCCATCGCCTCGTCGATCGAGTTGTCGACCACCTCCCAGATGAGGTGATGCAGGCCGCGGCCGTCGGTCGAGCCGATGTACATGCCGGGCCGCTTGCGAACGGCCTCCAGACCCTCGAGGACCTGGATGCTCTCGGCGGTGTACGACGAGGCCGCCGACGGGGCCGCCTTGGTCGTGCGCCGGCCATTGGTCCCGGTTGTGTTGGCGGGGGCCTTTGGTGCCACCGAATCGGTCATGCGGGCGCTCCTGTCAGGCGCTCGTACAGGCGCGCCAGATCCTCATCGTCGTAGTACTCGATTGTGATTCGTCCCCCTTTTCGGGCACTGCTCAGCGTGACCTTTGTCGCGAGCGCCTCGCGCAGCCCGCGCTCGAGGCGCTCGGCATCCGCACTTGGCGCCGGCTTGGCCGCGTTGGCCCGCCCGTCCTGGGTGCGCATCCGGCGCACCATTTCTTCTGTCTGCCGCACCGACAGACCGCGCGCGATGACCTGCGCCACGCCTTGGGCCTGTTGTGCGGCGTCGTCCAGCCCGGCCAGCGCACGAGCGTGACCCTCGCTGATTCTCCCCTCCTGCAGTGCGACCTGGACGCTCTGGTCGAGATCGAGCAATCGAAGGGTGTTGGCGACGGTCGACCGCGATCGGCCGACTCGCTGTCCGACCTCCTCGTGACTCAGCCCGAACTCGTCGATCAGCTGACGGAAGGCGTGCGCCTCTTCGAGGGCGTTCAGATCTGAGCGCTGCAGGTTCTCGATCAGCGCCCAGGCCAGCTGAACGGCCTCGTCGGCTGACCGAACCAGCGCCGGAATACGCTCCAGCCCGGCCATCTCCGCCGCGCGCAGACGACGCTCACCGGCGATCAGGCGATACCCGCCCGCGCTCTGCGTAACGAGCACTGGCTGCAGCACGCCATGCTCGGCGATGCTCGCCGCCAGAGCCTCCAGCTGTGCCTGGTCGACAGCCTGCCGCGGCTGGTAGGGATTGCGACTGATGGCGGCGATGGGCAGCTCGACGGTCGTCCGCTGCTCCTCGCGCTGCGGGATCAGTGCGGCGAGCCCGCGGCCCAGGCCGACATTGCTGGAGCGTGGCTCAGCCGTCATGCGGGCACCGGGGCGATCGCCGGTGCTGGTTGGTTGTCTGCAACGGCGCGCCCTGTTCGACCGAGAATCTCGCGCGCCAGCGCCTGGTAGGCCTGGCCGCCGCGTGATTCGGGGCTGTATCGGGCGATCGGGCGGCCGTAGCTGGGCGCCTCGGCAAGCCGAACGCTGCGCGGCACAACGGTCTGGAAGACGCGATTGCCCAGGTGGCGGCGAACTTCCTTGGCCACATCGGCCGACAGCGTGGTTCGTGCGTCATACATCGTCAGCAGCACTCCCTCGAGGCGCAGTCTTGGATTGAGGTTGTCACGCACGAGATCGATGGTCGACAGAAGCTGGCTGAGACCCTCGAGTGCGTAGTACTCGCACTGGATGGGAACGAGGACGCTATCCGCGGCGGTCAGGGCGTTCACCGTCAACAACCCAACGGCCGGGGGGCAGTCGAGGAAGACGTAGTCAAAGCTGCTGCGGAGGCCCTCCAGTGCATCCCTGAGACGGCGCTCGCGCTGCTCAATGCCAACCAGCTCGACTTCGGCACCGGCCAGGTCGCGGCCCGACGGGATGATGGCGAGTCGCTCGATCTGGGTCTCACGGGTGAGGCCGGCAGCGTCGGCGTCGCCGACGAGCGCGTCGTAGATGGACCCGCTGGTTGTCGAGCGATCAAAGCCGAGCCCACTCGAGGCATTCCCCTGTGGGTCGAGGTCGACGATGAGCACGCGGCAGCCTTCGAGGGCCAGATAGGTCGCGAGATTGATGACAGTGGTGGTCTTGCCGACGCCGCCCTTCTGGTTCGCGCAGGCGATGACGTCGCCCACTCAACTGCCGAGACGGTACGCATCCACGTGGTCAGATTCTATCGGTTAAGGCCCCTCCGCGCTGGCTCCGGTGCCGCTCCCAAGTAGCCCCTCACGATGCTTCGATCTTGATCTCGACCGGTTATCGCGCGGTTATCGCCGAATTCGCCGAAGTTATCCACAGTCGAGCTTGTTTCACGTGGAACACAGCCGATACACAGTTTCACGTGAAACACTTCGCCCGAAGCGGCGCTGCTTTGGGCGCTCACCTGCGTCGGCAACGCTTCGCGACCTATACTTCCCCCTGGCGGCGGATCATGACGGGCGTCACGGCGGTGCCGTCGGCCGTCACCACAGCGAGTTCACCTTGACCATCCCTTTTGCCGCCCTGTCGGCGCTCATCGCGGCCCTGCTCGAGACAACCGTGTTGCCGGAGATTCCGATCGCCGGCGCCACGGCCGACCTCGTCATGGTTGTCGCGGTCGTGGCAACGATCATGTTCGGAGTCGAAGACGGCATCGTCGCGGCTTTCGTGGGCGGTTTGCTGGTTGACATGCTCATTCCGGACCGCCCGCTCGGCGCGGCAACCGTTTCTCTGCTGCTTGTCACAGGCGTGGCGATTCTCGCCTCGAGGATGCTCGGCCAGAACAAGCGGTTGGCGTCGGTGATGCTGGTAATCCTGCTGACCGGTGTCTACCACGTGCTCCTCGCAGGTGTGCTCGTGCTGACCCAGAACGCCCAGTTCGACATCCAGCCGGCGGTTGTGCTGGTCGCGGCATTCATGAACGGCATCGTCGCCTTCCTGCTGGCCACGCTCTTCGGGGCCATCGAGCACCGCTTCGGCTCCGTGGACAGGGTGGGCTGGTGAGCTCGCGACCCGGTTCGCGCCGATGAACGACTACGTCCTCGGTCAGCCTCAGCCGCCGCGCATGAGCCTTGGCGCTCGATTCGCGGCCTTCGGATTGGTCGTAGCGATCGTCGTCGGCCTGCTCACGACGCGGATCTTTTACCTACAGGTCGTCCAGGGCGGCTACTACGCCGGGCTGGCCGAGGAGAACCGGCAGCAGACACAGCCGATCCGATCGGCACGCGGCCTCATTTACGACCGCGCGGGACGGCCATTGGCGATCAACATTCCTTCATACGTTGTCCGAATTCGGCCGGCCGATCTGCCGTTCGGCCAGCGCGATGCGGTCGTCGAGCGCCTGTCTTCACTTCTCCACGTGCCCGCCACGGACATCATCGAATCGCTCGACCGCTACGCAAGTCTGCGTTTCGAGCTCGTCCGCATCGCGTCGGACGTGCCCAGTGATGTGGCGCGCATCATCGTCGAGGAGAGCCGCAGCCTGCCCGGGGTCGAGGTCGACGTGGAGGAGCGTCGCCAATACGAGTACGGCGCGCTCGTCTCGCACGTCCTCGGCTACACCGGCGCGGTCACCGCCGAGGACCTGCTGGAGCTCGAGGAGATCGGCTACCTGAACGACGACCAGATCGGCAAGACCGGTGTGGAAGCGACGTTCGAGGAGGAGCTGCGTGGTGCGTACGGCTCCGAACAGGTCGAGCGCGACTCGGGCGGCCGCGTTGTCCGCACGGTCCAGATCCTCGACGATCCGCAGCCCGGGACGTCACTCGAGCTGACGCTGGATATCGAGGTTCAGCAGGAGGCCGAGGAAGCGCTCCGATGGGCGACCGAGGTGGTCGACCTGCAGCGCGGCGTGGTCATCGTCATGAACCCGCAGACAGGCGAGATCCTCGCTCTCGTTTCGCTGCCCAACTACGACAACAACCTCTTCGCGCGCGGAATCTCGAACACCGACTACCAGGCGCTGGTCGAGGACCCAAACCGGCCGTTGGTCAACTTCGCGCTGAGCGAGCAGTACCCGCCTGGCTCGACATACAAGCTGGTCACGGCCGTCGGCGCCCTCGAAGACGGGCTGGTCAACCCATCGACGGTGCTCGAAACGGGCCCCTTCCTGGAGATCGGCACGTACAAGTACTGGGAGTGGAACCGCCGCGGATTTGGGCCACTCGACATCTCGGGTGGCTTTGCGCACTCGAGCGACACGTTCTTCTATCAGCTCGCCGGCGGCCTGGGCATCGATCGTCTTGCTCATTGGGCGACCGAGTTCGGCTTCGGCCAGCGCACGGGCGTCGATCTGCCGGCCGAGGCGCGCGGCATCGTCCCGACCAACGAATGGAAGCAGAGTGTCTTCGGCCAGGATGTCTTCCCGGGCGAGGTGTACCAGGCGGGGATCGGACAGGGCTACGACGCGGCGACACCGCTCCAGGTGCTCAACTCCTTCAACGCGCTGGCCAACGGTGGGTCGCTGTTGAAGCCGCAGATCGTGCGCCGAGTGCTGGCGCCGGACGGAAGCGTGGTTCGCAGCTTCCAGCCCGAGCTGATCCGCCAGCTGGGCGTCAGCCCGGACACACTGCGCACGATGCGCCTCGCTGCGCATGAGGTCGTAACCAGCGGTCACACGTACAACCTCAATGATCTGCCGCTGGTCGTGGCCGGCAAGACCGGAACCGCCGAGTTCGGCCTGCGCGACAGCCAGGGCCGGCTCCCGTTCCACTCATGGTTCGCGGCGTTCGTGCCGCAATTCGGTCCGGACCAGCCGGGCGATCCGGCACAGACGGACTCCGAGCTGGCGATCGTCGCCTTCGCCTACGACTCCAACACCAAGGGCAACGCGGCGACCGAGATCGTCAAGTACTTCCTTCAGGATCACTACGACCTGGGTGTCGACCTGACCCGGCCGGACCTGCTCCAGCGCGGCAACTTCTATGGTGGGCACTGACCTATGACCGCGATGCGCGTCGAGCGCGCTCCGGGCAGCACCGCCGTCTCGCGGCCCGAATCGGGCAGCTGGCAGTCGTTCGACGTCCCGTTGGCATTTTTCGCCATCGCCTTGGCCGTCATCGGCCTCTTGATGGCCTGGACCAACAGCACCGGCGGCCCGCTCGATCCCGGATCGACGTTCACCCGCGGCCTGATGTGGTTCGCGATCGCGATCGTCGCGTTCAGCGTTGCAGCGGCGTTCGATTACCGCTGGCTGCGCACCTTTGCGTGGGCGATCTACCTGGTCAGCATCGGGTTGCTGATCATGACCCTGATCATTGGCGTGACCATCAACGGTGCGCAGCGCTGGGTGTCAGTGGGTGGCATCACATTCCAGTTCTCCGAGCTATCGAAGGTGGCGATGATTGCCGTCCTCGCCGCGTTCCTGGCGCGGCGCCAGGACAACCTGGGCAGCGTCTGGACGCTCGTCGGCGCCGGGCTGCTCATCGCACCGGCCTTCGTGCTGGTCATGATCCAGCCCGACCTGGGCACGGCCCTGGTGTTTGTTTCGATCCTGATCGGCGCGCTGTTCATCAGCGGCGCCAGCCTGCGCTGGATGGCGCTGGCGGCCGCGGCGGTGATCGCGTCCCTGCCGGTCGGTTGGTCGTTGCTGCGCGAGTACCAGCAGCAGCGCATCCTGTCCTTCCTGGACCCTGCTTCTGACCCGCAGGGTGCCGGTTTCCAGGTGATCCAGTCTCAGATCGCGATCGGATCGGGCGGATTGTTCGGTCGCGGCCTGACCAACGGCAGCCAGACCGGGGCCGACTTCCTGCCGGTCCAATCGACCGACTTCGCCTTCGCCGTCCTGCTCGAGGAGCTCGGCTTCATCGGCGGATTGGTAGTGTTCCTGCTGTTCGTTGGGCTGATCTGGCGCATCTTGGTCATCGGCTGGCGCTCGGAGAGCGTGTTCGGAGTCGCCTTTGCCGGCGGCCTCGCGGCAATGGTCATCTTCCAGATGCTGGTCAACGCCGGGATGGTGGCCGGGATGATGCCGGTCACGGGAATTCCGCTGCCGTTCATCACCCACGGCGGCGGTTCGCTGGTGAGCATCGCGATCGGGCTCGGCGTCATGCAGAGCATCAGCATCAGGCGCGCTCGGCCCGGCTGGTAGGAGAGCGGCGAACCCTCAGGCGCTGCGCCTGGCGAGCATCGCGGCAATCTCGTCGCGAACGTGCCGTCCCGCCGGCACGCGCATCAGCCACTCGAGGAATTCCGGGTCGCGCCGCCGGATCTGGCCCAACGTCCAGCCTGAGTAGCGACCGAAATCGATCACGCTGCCCTGCGCCGGTCCTATCGGCGGACCCGCCTCGCCGAGCGTCACGTCGCCCTGCGGTCGGATGAGTCGATCGTTGCGCCGCCGGTCGCGCCGGTTGGCGAGCCACTCGTCGTACTTCTTGCGCCGCTCGGCGTCACGCAGTGTCTGGTACGCCTCGTTGATCTCCGCCATGCGTCGCGCCGCCTCGGGGCTCGAGTCGATGTCGGGGTGGTAACGCTGGGCAAGCTTGCGGTAGACGACGCTGATGATCTCCTTGTCAGCGTGCTCGGCCAGCATCAGCGTGCGGTAATGCGTCTGGCGCGGATCGTTGGCCGTCATTGCCCGTCGGTGGAAGTGTTGCGCATGGGCGACAATCGTCGGGCTCGGCGTCAACTTCGGAAAGGGGACCATCTTCTGGCCCCGTCCTGAACGCCCGTCCTACGCCGGCCTGCGAGTGGTCGTCCGGGCCTCGGCCGTTGCGGGCTTTGAGCGCGATCGTGTATCCTGCTCGTTCGCGCCCGCCGCCGTCACACCTCGTGTAGCGCCCGGCGCGGATGGACCCAGATCCACACACGTCGTTACGAACGCGCGCTCCGGAGAACCATGTACGCAGTCATTGAAACCGGCGGGAAGCAATATCGGGTCGAGCTTGGCAGCGAGCTGACCGTCGAGCGCCTTGATGGTGCTCCCGGCGACACGATCAATTTTGATCGAGTGCTGCTCGTAGCCGATGGCGACAGTGCCCAGGTAGGCACGCCCACCGTCAGCGAGGCGCTGGTGACGGCCGACGTGTTGCGCCAGGATCGTGGCGAGAAGCTGATCGTCTTCAAGTACCGGCCCAAGGCGCGTCGACGCGTCAAGAAGGGCCATCGCCAGGAGCAGACCGTCCTGCGCGTCGCCGACATCCGTTTCAACGGCCGCAGCGCCGCCGATGAGGCCGGCGCAGAGGCGAAGCAGGAAAGCAAGGCTCGCAAGGCCGCCGAGCAGGAGGCCGAGCGCAAGGCTGCGGCGGACCAGGCGCTGGCCGCCAAGCTGGCCGCCGATGCAGCAAAGACCGAGGCCGAGGACGAGGCGAAGGCAACCAAGGCAACGACCACCAAGGCAAAGACGGCTTCGAAGCCAAAGGCTGAAGC
This sequence comes from Candidatus Limnocylindrales bacterium, assembly GCA_035629915.1. GTDB lineage: Bacteria > Chloroflexota > Limnocylindria > Limnocylindrales > CSP1-4 > JALYGJ01. The sequence goes on from DASQLS010000146.1 coordinate 17,883, forward strand.
CGCCGAGGCCGACTCAGACGCAACCGAGGCGACCGCAACGCCGGCGGTCAAGGCTGCACCGGCTGCAAAGGCTGCACCGGCTGCACCGGCTGCAAAGGCTGCCGCCAAGCCGCGCGCCAAGCGCACCACCACCAAGAAGGACGAGTAACCGAGATGGCACACAAGAAGGCGGGCTCGAGCTCCAAGAACGGGCGCGACAGCGTTGGTCAGCGACTCGGCGTGAAGGCCGGCGATGGCCAGCTCGTCTCGGCCGGCTCGATCATCGTGCGCCAGCGCGGAATGACCTTCCTCGCCGGCCCGGGCACTGATCTCGGCCGCGATTTCACCCTGTTCGCGACTGTCGAGGGCCGCGTGCGCTTCGAGCACGCCCGACGTGACAAGAAGCGCGTTCGCATCGAGACCGAGGCCGTGGCGGCTTCGGCAGGAGAGTCGGCATGAAGCCAGAGATCCATCCCAAGTATCAGCGCGCCAAGGTCGTCTGCGGTTCGTGCCACATTGAGTTCGAGGTTGGCTCGACCGAGCCGACGCTGCGCGTCGACATCTGCTCCAACTGCCACCCGTTCTTCACCGGCAAGCAGATGATGGTCGACACCGCCGGCCAGGTCGAGCGCTTCCAGAAGCGCCTCGAGCGGTCGGCTCGACTCTGAGCCCCGCCCACCGCGGCCCGCGCCTGACCGGCGCGCTACACCCGTAGACTTGATCCATGGCACGTACTGACTTCGGCGGTCAGGCGCTGCTCGAGGGCGTGCTCATGCGCGGCCGGACCTCGATCGGCGTGGCCCTGCGCCACCCCGACGGCTCGATCGTAGCCACCGCCGAGCCGCTCAACTCCGTGCTGCATCGCAGCCGATTCGCTCGGGCACCGTTCTTCCGCGGCCTGGTCGTGCTGTACGAGACCCTCGTCATCGGCACGCGCTGGCTGATGCGCTCGGGCTCCGTCCAGGCCCAGGGAGTGGGTCAGGAGATGGGCAGGGGCACCATCGCGCTGACGTTGCTCTTTACCGTCGGCCTTGCCGTCGGCCTCTTCGTGTTATTGCCGCTTTTCCTGGCCAGCCTTACGGCCCAGGCGACGATCGGCCCAGGCCAGACGGTCATCGAGCACCTCATCGAGGGCCTCATTCGAGTCGTCATATTCGTCGGCTACCTGTTGCTGGTCAGCAGGTCGGCCGAGATCAGGCGCGTCTTCCAGTACCACGGCGCCGAGCACATGACGATCCACGCGCTCGAGCACGAGGATCCACTCGATCTCGAGCACGTCCGCCAGTACCCCACCGCGCATCAGCGCTGCGGCACGGAGTTCCTGGTCATCTTCATCATCCTGAGCATCCTGATGTTCAGCCTGCTGGCCGGCCAGAGCCTGGTCGTCAGCATCGTCGGTCGCATCCTGCTCGTGCCCGTCATTGCCTCGCTGGCATACGAGATCCTGCGCATCGGCGCCCGCCACCGCCACCGGTGGTGGATCAGGTGGCTTTTCCTGCCCGGCATCTGGCTGCAGGCGATCACCACCAAGCAGCCCGACGACTCGATGATCGAGGTCGCCATCGCCTCGATGCAGGAGGCACTGGCGGCAAACGGCGAGGAGCCGCCGACCGGTAGCTGGGACCCGCCGCGGAGGCCAATTCCGGCCGCGGCCGCCACGGAGTCGGCACCCGACCAGCTGACGCAATGAGCTTCGAAGAGCGCCTCGAGGCGCTCGAGCGGCGGCTGACCGAGATCGAGGCGGAATGGTCGGAGCCGGAGATCGCAACCGATCCGGACCGACAGAGAAAGCTGGGCCGCGAGCAGGCCCAGATCTCGCCGGTCGTCGACAAATACCGCCAATGGCGCGACACCCGAACGCAGCTCGAGCGTGCGCGGCACGACCGCGACTCTGAATCCGACCCCGAGATCCATGACATGGCGAATCAGATCGTCGACGAGCTCGAGCGGCGCGAAACCGACCTGATGGCCGAGCTGCGCGTCCTGCTCCTGCCGCGCGACCCGAACGACGACAAGAACGTCATCGTCGAGATTCGCGCCGCGGCCGGTGGCGAGGAGTCCGCGCTCTTCGCCGCGCAGCTCTACCGGATGTACCAGCGCTACGCCGAGCGCCGGCGCTGGCAGACCGAACTGATCTCGGCCAACGACACTGGTATCGGTGGCATGCGCGAGGCGATCTTCGAGGTACGCGGCCAGGGCGCATACAGCCGGCTCAAGTACGAGGGTGGAACTCACCGCGTGCAGCGCGTGCCGGAGACGGAATCCAGCGGTCGCATCCACACCTCGACCGCGACCGTCGCGGTGCTTGCCGAGGCCGACGAGGTCGAGGTGCAGATCGACGAGAAGGACCTGCGCATCGACGTCTATCGCTCACAGGGGCCGGGCGGCCAGAGCGTGAACACGACCGACTCGGCGGTACGCATCACGCACGTCCCGACGGGCCTGGTGGTGGCCATCCAGGACGAGAAGAGCCAGCACAAGAACAAGGCCAAGGCGATGTCGGTTCTGCGCGCACGGATGCTCGAGCTCGAGCAGAGCAAGGCTCACGAGGCCGAGGCCGAGGTCCGCCGCGGGATGGTCGGATCGGGTGACCGGTCGGAGAAGATTCGGACCTACAACTTCCCCCAGGACCGAGTCACGGACCACAGAATTGGCGTAGATCTTCACAATCTGCCCAACGTCCTCGACGGCGATCTCGACAAATTGCTCGATGAGCTGATCGCGGTCGACCAGGCAGAGCGACTTGGCGAGGTGGACACAGGGGCATGACCCAGGACGGCGAGAAGCTGACTGAAGCCACTGCCCGAGCGGCCGCTACCAGCACGCTCGAGGACATCTTCGAGCCCGAGCACGGGATCGCTGCCCTCGCCCCGGCCGTCGTCCGGGCGACCGACCTCACCGGCGTTCATGTCCTCAAGCACGAGAACCTGTTCATGCTCAGCGATGCGCACGGCGACGTAAGGCCGGACGGCCGAGGACTCGGCCTGTTCGATGGCGACACACGCCTTCTGTCGACCTACGACATGCAGATCAACGGCCTGCGTCCGGTGATCCTCCGCGCCGGCCCGGCCGCGGGTTACCACAGCTCGATCAGGCTGACCAATCCGGACATGGTCAGCTCATCGATGCGGGAGGTGGACGGCTCCGAGGCGGTGCTCCGTCGCCAGTCACTGGGCATCGTCCGCGACCGCCTCGCGGCGAGCGGCTTTGCCGAGACCGTGACCGTCACCAACTACACGATGGCGCCCGAGCGTGCCCGGCTCACCCTCCGGTTCGACGCCGACTTCGCCGACATCTTCGAGTTGCGCGGACTCGTCCGCGACCGTCGCGGCGAGCGCCTCGCCAACCGGGTCGACGCTGGCCGGCTGGCGTTCGCCTACCGCGGCCTCGACGGCATCGTCCGGCGGGCGAACGTGGAGATCGCTCCGCCGATGACTGCCATTGGGGTCGAGCCACACGGCGAGGTGATACTCGAGGCGGACTGGACTCTCGGCGCGGGAGCCAGCGAGTCGATTTCGATCTCGATCTGGAGCGAGTCGGACGACGCCGGCGAGTCGTCCGAGGCAGCCGATACAACCGAGGCGACCGAGGCACCCGAGGAGCTGACCGCGCCGCTCATCTCGGTCACCGAGCCGCAGGCGATGCACCGCGCGTGGCGCCAGTCGTCATCGGCCATCGAGACGACCAACATGTTTGCCCAGCGTGCACTCGGACGGGCCAGCGCCGACCTCCGGCTGCTCGTCAACTCCGGCCCCGGGGACGGCGATCGCTACGTCGCGGCCGGCGTTCCGTGGTTCTCGTGCCTCTTCGGCCGCGACTCGATCATCACCAGCCTGCAGCTGCTGTCGGTTCGGCCGCAGGTGGCGCAATCGACCCTGACCATCCTGGCCCGCCTGCAGGCGACCGAGCTCGACGAGTTCCGTGACGCGCAGCCGGGCAAGATCCTCCACGAGTTGCGCACCGGCGAGCTGGCCCGCACCGGCGAGATCCCGCACACGCCTTACTACGGCACAGTCGACGCGACGCCACTCTGGCTGATGCTGCTCGACGAGTACGAGCGCTGGACGGGCGACGCGGACCTGGTCGACCAACTGTGGCCGAATGCCCTCGCCGCCCTCAACTGGATCGACGAGTTCGGCGACCTCGATGGTGATGGCTTCGTCGAATACGAACGGCAGTCGCGCCGCGGGTTGGCCAACCAGGGCTGGAAGGACTCGGGCGACTCGATCCGGCGGCGCAACGGCGACATCGCCGATGGCCCCATCACACTGGTCGAGGTTCAGGGCTACGTCTATGCCGCCCGGCGCGGCATTGCCCGGCTGGCCCTTCAGCGCGGGGACACCGCACTCGCCGAACGGCAGGAGGCGGCGGCCGAGGCGCTGCGCGTCAATTTCGAACAGGCGTTCTGGATGGCCGACGCTGGCACGTACGCGATCGCGCTCGATGGCGAGAAGAACGTGGTCGACGGCATCGCCTCCAACGCGGGCCACGCGCTGTGGTCGGGCATCGCCAGCGCCGAACGGGCGGCGAGCGTGGCCCGGGTGATGACGGACGGTCCGCTGTGGAGCGGCTGGGGCATCCGGACGCTGTCGAGCGACATGATTGGCTACAACCCGATCGGCTACCACCTGGGCACGATCTGGCCGCACGACAACGCCATCTGTGCCGCCGGCTTCTCTCGCTACGGGATGGTCGACGAGGCGCGCAAGGTTGCCGGCGCGATGCTCGAGGCTACGACGCACTTCCGCGACTCGAGGCTGCCGGAGCTGTTCTGCGGATTCGACCGAACGACCTCGCCGCTGCCGGTTCCTTACCCGGTGGCCTGCTCGCCCCAGGCCTGGGCCGCCGGTTCGCTGTTCCACCTGATCAGCTCCACGCTCGGTATGCGCCCCGACTCAACGGAGCGGACGCTCGAGCTGCGCCGCCCATCGCTGCCCGACTGGCTGCCCGGCCTGCGCATCCACAACCTGCGCGTTGGCGAGGCGCTCGTCGACATCGCCGTTGGTGGATCCGGTAGCAAGGTCTCGGTCGAGGTGCTTCGTCGGTCGGGCGACATGGACGTGGTCGTACGACTCTGAGCACGGTCGGTGATCTGCTGCGCGAGGCAGCCGAGACGCTCGAGCGGAGTGGCTCCGAGACGCCGCGCCTGGATGCCGAGCTGCTCCTTGGGCACGTCGTCAGCGCCGGCCGGACCACGCTCCTGGCCGCGCCGGAAGCAGCTGTCAGCGACGGTCAGTCGGAACGCTTTCGCGAGCTCGTCGAACGCCGTGCTCGCGGCGAGCCGGTCGCGTACATCCGCGGCATCAAGGAGTTCTACGGCATCGCGTTGAGCGTCGATGCACGCGCGCTCATCCCGCGGCCGGAGACCGAGCTGCTCGTCGATCTCGGTCTCGAGCGAATCAAGCACCTGCTGATCGACGAGCCACGTCCGAGCGATTCGGCTGCGCTCCTCGTGTGGGACATGGGCACCGGCAGTGGCGCCATCTGCGTTGCCCTGGCAGTCGAGTGCCGGCGCCGCGGCTACGGCGCAGACGTCCGCTTTCGGGCGACAGACTCATCGGCCGATGCCCTGGCACTGGCCGTCGAGAACGCCGTCGGCCACGGTGTCGCCGACCAGATCGACTTTGCACTGGCCGATCTGACCTCCGGCCAGACCCCGGGAGACAATCCCGCCATGGCCGATCTGATCGTGGCCAACCTGCCGTACATCCCGAGCGACGTCGTCCCGACACTCCCCGTCGCAGCCAGCTTCGAGCCGGTCGCGGCACTCGACGGCGGAGCCGGCGGGCTGACGGTCATCGAGCGGCTCCTGACAGAGCTGCCTGACGCTCTCGCCGAGAGGGGAGAGGCACTGCTCGAGATCGGCGCCGACCAGGGCGCCTCGATCGAGGCGGCCGTCACACGGACGCTGCCCGACTGGCGCGTGGAGATCCGCAACGACCTCGCCGGCCGGCCGCGCGTGGCAATCATCAGCCGGCCGGCATGAGCAGGGTCATCTCGGCGGCCGACGCGGACGCGATCGAGCTCGCGGCGGCCGCACTTCGCTCCGGTGCGATCGTGGCAATCCCGACCGAGACGGTTTACGGCCTGGCCGCACTGCCCCTCGAGGCGTCGGTCGAGCGTCTTGTGGCGGCCAAGCAGCGCTCGACAGAGAAGGGCATCCAGCTGCTCGTCGATTCGGTCGAGCAGGTCCGCGCTGTGGCGCTGCTGACCGAAGTCGCCGAGCAGCTCGCCGAAGCGTTCTGGCCCGGTGGCCTAACGCTCGTCCTCGACCGGCGCCCGGATGTCGATTTGCCCGAGCTGCTCGGCGGCGGCCGGCCTACGCTCGGCCTGCGCCTGCCCGACCACGACGTGCCGCGCCGACTCGCGCGCCTGCTCGGCCCGCTTGCCGCGAGCTCGGCGAATATCAGCGGCGAGCCTGACGCGACGACCGCCGCGCTTGTCGCGGCGTCACTCGGCGAGGAAGTGGCGCTCATCGTCGACGACGGGCCGGTGCGCGGCGGCGTGCCATCGACGGTCGTCGATTGCAGTTCGGCTGCCGACGAGCCGCGTGTGTTGCGCGAGGGCGCCATCAGTGCGCAGGCGATCGCCGAGGCTCTCAGTCGGGGCTAAACTGCCTGCTGAGCATCATTCACCCGTCGTCGGCCGTGCCTGGCAGCCTGGGAGTCGGACTGTGAGCGTCATCACCCCTGCCCGCGCCGCGTGGGCGCCCTTGTCCGAGGTCGATCCCGAGCTGTGGTCGGCGATGATCTCGGAGCGCGAACGTCAGCGCTGGAACATCGAGCTGATCGCCAGCGAGAACTACGCCTTTGCGGCGGTTCTCGAGGCCCAGGGCTCGTGGCTGACCAACAAGTACGCCGAGGGCCTGCCCGGCAAGCGCTATTACGGCGGCTGCGAGTTCGTCGACGAGGCCGAGCGACTCGCCCAGCAGCGCTCCCTGGCGCTCTTCCCCGGCGCCGAGCATGTCAACGTCCAGCCGCACTCCGGCGCGCAGGCAAACATGGCCGCGTACATGTCCGTGCTCAGCTTCGGCGACCGGGTGCTGGGGATGAACCTCGCCCACGGCGGCCACTTGACGCACGGCTCGCCGGTCAACTTCTCGGGCAAGTGGTTCGATATCCACGCCTACGGCGTGCGCGAGGATGACGCCCAGATCGACTACGACGCGCTCGAGCGTCAGGCGGCCGAGATCAAACCGAAGATGATCGTCGCCGGAGCGAGCGCATATCCGCGCACGATCGACTTCGAGCGGCTGGGGCGGATCGCGCGCTCGGTCGACGCGCTGCTTTTCGTCGACATGGCGCATATCGCCGGCCTCGTCGCGGCCGGTCTCCATCCCAGCCCATTCCCGCACGCCGATCTGGTCACCACCACGACGCACAAGACGCTGCGCGGGCCGCGTGGCGGACTCGTCTTCTCGAAGGAGGCGCTCGGCAAGCAGGTCGACAAGACGGTCTTTCCGGGTCTGCAGGGCGGCCCGCTGATGCACGTCATCGCCGCCAAGGCGGTCGCGCTCAAGCTGGCCAACACGGACGAGTTCCGGAGCGACATGCAGCTGACCGTGGACAACGCCAAGCTCCTCGCTTCGACGCTCGCCGAACGCGGCGCGAAGGTCGTCTCGGGTGGCACGGACAACCACCTGATGCTCGTCGACGTCACGCCACTCGGCGTCACCGGGCGCGAGGCGGAGACGCTCCTCGACAGCATCGGCATCACCGTCAACAAGAACGCGATCCCGTTCGATCCGCTGCCGCCTAACACGTCGTCCGGAATTCGCGTCGGGACGCCGGCCACGACCACTCGCGGATTCGGACCGGATGAGATGCGTCTGGTGGGCGAGCTGACGGTCAGCGCCCTCGAGCAGCGCGACGACGAACAGGCACTGTCCGGGCTCGCGGCACAGGTGCGCGAGATCTGCGCCAGGTTCCCGGTCCCGGGTCTGCCCAAGGAGTGAGCCAGGACGCTCTCGACGCGCTCCCGTTCATTCTCGCCGCGCTGGGCGCCGCGGCCCTGGTCAGCTTCCTCCTGACGCCACTGACCATCAGATACGCCGGGCGGCTCGGTGCGATCGACGTTCCCAACGACGAGCGCCGGGTCCACAGCCAGCCCATCCCCCGCACCGGCGGACTGGCCGTGGCAACTGCCTTCGTGGGTGTCGGCGCGCTTGGATTGCTGGCCAACCAGCTGTTGGGAGTTGCCCTGCCCGGACGTCCGGTACAGACGACCGAGGTCGCCGCACTGTTCGTCGGCGTTGCCGTTGGCGCGATCTTCGGCTACATCGACGATCGGTATCAGCTCAAGGCGCGCTGGCAGTTCGTCGCCCAGTTCGTGCTGGCCGGGATTGCTCTCGCCGGCGGCATCCTGATAGTGCGGATCCCCAACCCGTTCGGCGACTCGATCCCTCTTGTCGACCCGGCCATCGGCACGGCTGCGGCAGTGGCGGTGACGACGATCTGGATCGTGGGCATGCTCAACAGTGTCAACTTCATCGACGGGCTGGACGGTCTGTTGGCCGGCATCTCGTTGATTGCCGTGACCACGCTCGGCGTCATCTCGCTCGTGTCCGCTCCGGTCCAGCCCGTAGTGGCGATGCTGTGCGCTCTGTTGGCAGGGTCATTGCTCGGATTCCTGCCGTACAACTTCCACCCGGCGCGCGTGTTCATCGGCACGGCCGGAGTGTTCGCCGTGGGTTACGCGCTGGCCGTGCTTTCCGTGCTCGGCACCGCCAAGCTCGCGGTGGCGCTTCTCGTCCTGGGCGTGCCGATCATCGACACGTTCTGGATCATCATCCGCCGCGTCTCCCAGGGCCGATCGCCGTTCGACGCCGACCGCGGCCACTTCCACCACCGTCTGCTGGATCTGGGCCTCACCCATCGCCAGGCCGTGCTGTTGATCTACGCCATCTGCATCGTGCTCGCCGTGCTCAGCGTGGTCCTCTCAGGCCAAGGCCAGATTTCGGTCTTCCTGATCGTCGTGCTGCTGGCCGGGATCGTGCTCTACCTGCTCACCCGGCGTGCCCAGGACGCGCTCGACCGGCGCAGCTACCCCGACGACTCAGACGATGACGACTCGAACGATATTGGCACCAACGGGAGCGGCACCTGAGCGCTGCTATACTCCCCGCGCTACCGAGCTGCAGGTGAACGACTTTGGCCGGGCGAGTGCCTACCTCGCTCTCTTCTCAGAGATCGCAATCGTCCTGTTGGTCACGACCCTGCTCGGTGTGCTGTCGGGCTACTGGCTCGATCAACGCCTGGGAACGCTTCCCCTCCTCGCAGTGGTGGGGATGCTCGCCGGCTTCGGCCTCGGCGGAGTGGGCGTATATCGGTTGATAGTCCGCTTCCTGGCTCGGTTCGACTAGCGGGCGGAGCCGGAAACACCGAACAGGTCAAACCACTGACAGCGGCGCCCAGCGAAACGCGCCGGACAGGGAGAGAGTGACAGACACGTCGCCGCAGGACGGGCAGAACTCGCCCGTGCGACCACCCGCGCCCCAAGACGGCCCGACCGAAGCCGAGAAGCGCATGCAAGATGCGCTCGGCCCGGACATGGCCAGTGACGCCGTCGAAGCGGCCGGTTCCATTGCCGGCCCCAAGCCAAGCAAGATCTGGCCGAAGGTGCTGCTCGCCATAGCCGCAATCTTCGCGCTACAGGTCGCCGCGGCAATCTTCTTTCCGCCCTTCCCGCCCGGGCACCCCGACGATCCCTTCCAGTACCCGACCGATGGAATGGTCGGCGCGAATATCGAGCTGCCGGCGCCGATCGTGATCTACGACCCGACGCCCGATACGCCGCCCTCAACCGACCTTCTGACGTGGGACATCACTATCACCAACACGCTTTTCACCGGCTGGATCGTGATGATCATCATCATCGTCCTCGCCTTCCTGTTGTCGCGCGGCATCAAGGTGTCACCGACCGGCAGACAGAACGCTATCGAGTACGTCTACGAGGGCCTGGCCAACTTCGCCACCTCGCTTGGCGGTCCCAAGGCGCGCAAGTACGTGCCCGTGTTTGCGGCCCTGTTCCTGTTCATCCTGCTCAGCAACTGGAGCGGACTAATTCCGCCGGTCGGCCGCATCCACGAGCTGCGCGCGCCGACGAGCGACGTGAACGTGACCTTCGGTCTCGCCCTGTTCGCCTTCTTCATGTTCCACATCGAGGGTGTGCGTGCGCTCGGCGTCGGTGGCTACCTGGGCAAGTTCTTCAGCCTGCGTGCCTTCCGGGAGGAGGGCTTCAGCGCGGGCCTCATCGCGCTCTTCGTGGGCGTGATCGAGTTCCTGCTCGAGTTCATCAAGCCGGTCACGCTCGCGATGCGACTCTTCGGCAACATCTACGGCGGCGAGGTCGCGCTGGGCGTGATCATTGCCCTCACGATTGCCGTCATCCCGGTCGCGATGCTCGGGCTCGAAGTCCTGCTCAACTTCATGCAGGCGCTCATCTTCTCGGTCCTGACGCTGATGTTCACTATCATCGCCATCGAGCGGCACGACAGTCACGAGGAGCACGACGAGGTTCCCGAGGGGAATATCGGACCGCCTCTGCCCGGCGGACAGACCGTCGCGGCGCATTGAGCCAGCCAATCTGCTGGCGCCCTGACAGAGTCCAGATAAACCCTGCCATGTCGGCCGGGTCAAAGAAGGAGTAACGAAACGTGGAAGGCAACATTGGGCTTCTGGGAGCTGGCCTTGCGGCGCTCGGCGTGCTTGGCCCAGGCATTGGCATCGGCATCCTGACCGGTATGTCGACAGCTGCCATCGGCCGCAATCCCGACGCAGCGGCACAGATCCGCGGCACGTTCATCATCGGTGCCGCGTTCGCCGAAGGCCTCGGCGTGCTCGCCGTCGTCGTCGGCCTGCTGGTCATCTTCCTCGGCTGATCGCCCAGCCGAGTAGTCGATCGTGGACTTCCTAGCCGTCGCTGGACCGACGCTTGACGCGTTCGGCCAGGTGCTTGCCCAGGCCGAGCACGAGACCGAGTTCCAGATCAACGTGTTCTGGATCGTTGCCCAGGCGGGTTCGTTCCTGCTGTTCCTGGTCATCGTCTACCTGATCGCCTTCCGGCGCATCGGGGGCATCCTCGAGGAGCGCCGCTCGCGCATTGAGCAGGGCCTCAAGGACGCCGACCAGGCACGCGTCGAGCGCGAGCAGGCCGCTACCGAGCGGCTGGCCGTGCTGGCCGAGGCGCGCCAGGAGGCGGAGGAGATCCTCAGCCGCGCCCAGCGTGTGGCCGACGAGAACCGCGAGCGCGACCTGACCGAGACTCGGGCGCAGGTCGAGCAGCTGCGTGAACGCGCGGCGGCCGACATCGCGTCCGAGCGCGATCGTGCGCTGGCCGAGGTTCGTGCCCAGGTGGCCGAGCTGGCGTTGCTGGCGGCCGGTCGCGTCGTCGGCGAGAC
>DASQLS010000147.1:0-12506 GCA_035629915.1 Candidatus Limnocylindrales bacterium
CGCGAACGTATGCCGCCCCGAGCGCCGCCGCCAGGTAAGGATCCTCGCCGTACGTCTCCTCGATCCGGCCCCAACGGGGATCGCGCGTCACGTCCAACACCGGCCCCAGCGCCTGTCGGGCGCCGGTTGCGAGCATGCGCCGCCGGATGGTCGTGGCCATGGCCTCGACCAGATCGGGATCGAACGTTGCCGCCGCGCCGATCGATTGCTGGAAGCTCGGCGCGTCGATCGCCATCAGCCCGTGCAGGCACTCCTCGTGGATGAGCGCAGGGATACCCAGCCGCGTCTCGGTGATAAGCAGGTGCTGAATCGCGTTTGCGGTCCGGGCAACGCGTTCTGGATGCAGGTTGGTGGACCCGGCAAGTCGCGTCACCTGGCCGATGCCGTCTGAGGCAAGCGTGCGCAGCGACTCGGCGCTCAGGCCGTCTCCGTCGATGACCTCGAAGCCCCACACCGCGCCGAGCTGGGCGATCTTCTCCGCGCGCGTCATGCGCGCAACGAGGTCGGCGGCGCGCTCGGCAACGGAGCGGCTCGAGTCGCGGTAGAGCGGCGCCACGGACGTCATCCCTTGACCGAACCTGCGGTAAGGCCGCCGACCAGCTGACGCTCGGCCACGACATAGACGGCGAGCGCCGGGATCATCGCCAGCGTGGTGTAGGCCAGGATGCGCGCCGTGTCGGTCGTGTACTGGGTCGAGAAGTTGGTGACGCCCAGCGGCAGCGTCCAGTTGGACTCGGTGTTGAGCATCACCAGTGGCAACAGGAACTGGTTCCACGAGCTGACGACCGCCAGTACCGCGACGGCGGCCAGGATCGGGCGTGACAGCGGCAGGAGGATCCGCCAGAAGAAACCGAACGAGCTGCAGCCGTCGATCGCCGCGGCATCCTCCAGCTCGGTCGGGATGTTCCGGAAGAACGGTCGCAGGATGATGATCGTGAGCGGCAAGCCGAACGCCGCCTGCGGCAGTGCGAGGCCGATCGGGTTGTCGAGCAGGCCGAGGTCGCGCATCAGGATGAAGAGCGGCAGCACGGCTACGGCCGAAGGGAACAGCAGGCCGAGCGTGAACAGCGTGTAGGCCACTTCGCGACCGGGAAAAGCACGTCGCGCAAACACGAACGCGGCCAGGGCGGCGAAGAGCACGACCAGGGTCGTCGTGACGGCCGCAACCAACGCCGAGTTGCCCAGCTGTTGCCAGAAAGATTCTGACGTCAGGGCATCGACGTAGTTGGTGAGGATCCACGGGTTGGGCAACGCGATCGGGCTGGCGGCGATCTGCCCGGCGTTCTTGAATCCGCCCAGGACGGCAAAGAGGATGGGCACGACGATGGCCGCCGCGATCACGAGCAGCAGGCCGTATCGAAACACGACAAACAGGGCGTTCCTGACCCGCGAGGCGCCCACATTCGCCATCGTCACGCGGCCCCGCCCGTCAGCGCGCCGTCAACATCGCGCCGTAGCACCCAACGTTGATAGGCAAGGCCAACGACGAGTGCAAATATGAAGAGGATCACGGCGACCGCGCTTCCGTAGCCCAGCTGGTGGCGCTCGAAGCCCCAGTCGAACATGTAGGTGGCCATCGTGTTCGAGGCGTTCACCGGGCCGCCGCCGGTCGTGACCCAGATCAGGTCGAACAGCTGCAGCGCGCCGATCATCGACAGGAACACGGACACGCGCAACGTTGGCCCGAGCAGCGGCAGCACGACGTAGCGAGTTGCCTGGAAGCGCGTCGCGCCGTCGATCGCGGCTGCCTCTTCGAGCTCACTCGGAATCTGCTGCAGGCCGGCCAGCAGCAGGATCATGTGAAAGCCGAAGTACTTCCACGAGATGATCACGAACATGGCCGCCATGACCGTGTTCGGGTCGGCCAGCCACGGTGAGTACAGGTCGCCCAGGCCGGCGCCGGTCAACAGCCCGTCGGCGAGACCGTTCGGCTGCAGCATCAGCGTCCAGATGACCCCGGTGATCACCTCGGCAATGACGTATGGCGCGAAGAAGAGCAGCCGCAGCACGCCGCGACCCTTGAAGCGGCGGCTGAGCAGCAGGGCGAGGCCAAGGGCGAACGGGATCTGGATGGCGAGCGACAGGACGATCACGAAAACGTTGTGCCCGACGGCGCCCTGGAAGACCGAGTTGGTCAGTGCCCGCACGTAGTTGTCGAGTCCGACGAAGTCGGTCAGCGGCTGCAGCCCGTTCCAGTCGAAGAAGCTGAAGCGCATCGCTTGCACGATGGGAAGCAGGACGAAGATCGCGTACAAGATCAGGGCTGGAAGCAGGAAAAGCAGGATCGTCGTCAGCCGCTCACGGCCGAGACGGTCACGCCTGCTCGGGTTCAGCCTGGAGTTCATCGGGATCACCGGATGATGATCGAACGGGCCGGCTTGCTGCCGGCCCGTTCGACTAGGTTCGGTTTGGTTGGGCTATTGCTGGGCGAACTCGTTGATCGCCGCGGCAACCGACTCGGGCGTGCCCGTGCCGGCGTATAGCGTCGCGACCGCCTCGTTGATCGCAGCACCCAGATCAGGTGTTGTCGCCTGATCGAGGTACAGCTGCACGAACTCGGCCTCGGCACGTCCGGCCAGCACGTCGACCAGCTGCGGATCGGTGACCGAGCCTTCCGTGCCCACCGTCGTCGGCAGGATGCCCGTGTTCAGCGCTCCCCATCGATTGGCCGCGTCCTCGCTGACGAGGAAGCGCAGGAAGTCGATCGTCTCGGGCGGAGCGTCGCGGCCGACGGCGAAGCCGTTGCCGCCACCGAGTCCGTCCGTGGCCGCGCCCGCGCCGCCGTCGACCGACGGGAACGGGAACCAGCCCAGCCACTCGGGCGGATTTTCCGGATCGTCAGAGTTGGCCGCGACGGTGCCCGGGAGCCACTGGCCCATGAGCTGCATGGCGCCATTGCCGGTCGCCATGGACGCGGCGCCGCTGCCCGCGCCGTCCCACTTGGCGGCCAGGAAACCCTCCTGGAAAGGCTCTGTCTCGATCAGCTCCACGAAGTCCTCGCCGGCCTTGACGAAGCACGGATCACTCCAGTCGCCGGTGACGACCGCGTTGTCCATCCCTTCCTGGCCACACTCACGAACAGCCAGGTACGCCCAATAGAAGGCGCCCGTCCAGGTGTCGCCTCCGGCCAGCGCCATCGGCGTGAGACCCGCGTCCTTCAGCGCCTGGACCGCGGTCAGTAGATCGGCCCATGTCGCCGGAGGCTCGGTGATGCCCGCGTCTTCGAACTGGTCGGTGTTGTACCAGAAGCCAACCAGGCCAAGATCGAACGGAATGCCGTATTGCTTGCCGTCCACCTGGTACATGCCCATGGCGCCCGGATTGATCGTGTCCTGCCAGTCTGCGACGCCGGCCGTGATGTCCTGTACCAGGCCAGCCTCGACCTGCTCGCGCAGGCCGCCGCCGCCCCATGACTGGAAGAGGTCTGGCGGAGTGTTGCTCTGAACGAGAGTCGCGAGCTTGGTCTTGAACGCCTCGTTCTCGTTGACGTTCAAGTTGATGGTGACGTTGGGATGCTCCGCCGTGTACTCGTCAGCGAGCTCCTGCCACAGGGCCTTGCCGGGATCGTTGTTCTGGATGTGATACCAGTCGATCTCCACCGCGGCAGCCGACGGTGCCGCCGAAGCGGTGGCGCTCGCTCCCTGTGAAGCCGTTGGTGCGGCCGAGGGACCAGCCGGTGTGGCGGTGCCGGATCCTCCACCGGTAGCGCAAGCCGCGGAGACCAGCGCCGTGGCGGCGAGCAGACCCGCAGCGCGTCGAAGGGGACTCATCTCGAACTGCCTCCTACCGCTTCCTGGAATCGCGCTCGACCAGGACGAGAGGGATGCTCCGGCTGCATACCCGAACCATCACGTCGTCCTCCACGCGCGAAAGTTGCGAAACGTCCAGCGAACGTTTCGGCGGCGATGCTAGCACGCATGGTCATGTCGTCAACGCTCAATTGCGCAGGCCGCTGTGTTGGACCAGCGAAACTTTCGACGCTCACAGAATCGCTACACTGCGGCAGAAATGAGTTCCGCGATCTCGCCCCGCCGACGTGGCAAGGGCACGACCATCTCGTTCATTGCCGCGCAGACGGGCGTCTCCGTGCCCACTGTCTCAAAGGTAATCAATGGCCGCTCTGACGTTGCGCCCGATACACGCCGCCGCGTTGAAGCCGCCATCCGCGATCACGGCTACCACCGGCCAGACCGAAAACAGCGAGTCGCTCCGTTGATCGAGCTCATCTTCCACGAGCTTGACAGCGAATGGGCGTTCGAGATCGTGCGTGGTGTCGAGAACGTCGCCGGGCGTCACCATCTGTCGGTAGTCCTCTCGCAGCTGCAGGGCCGGCATACGCCCGGCAGGGGCTGGATCGAGGGGGCGCTGGCCCGCCGGCCGACAGGCGTGATCGCCGTCTTCTCGGACCTCAGCGAGTCGATGCGCAACCAGCTCCGCACGCGCGGCATCCCCTACGTCATCCTCGACCCGACCGGCGAGCCGCTCCATGACACCCCGTCCGTTGGCGCCACCAATTGGAACGGTGGCCTGACCGCGACTCGTCACCTTCTCACCCTTGGTCACACTCGGATCGCGGCAATCGGCGGACCGAGGGAGATCATGTGCAGTCGTGCCCGGCTTGACGGCTATCGGGCGGCGATGGACGCAGCCGGGGCAGCGATCGATCCGGCACTCATCAGCCACGGCCGGTTCCAGGTGGAGGAGGGGATCGAGCGCGGCCTCGAGCTGCTCAAGATGAGCGAACCCCCGACTGCGATTGTCACCGGCAACGATCTTCAGGCGCTTGGCGTCTACCAGGCCGCGCGCGACCTGCGGTTGCACATACCTGAGGACGTGAGCGTGGTCGGATTCGATGACCTGCCGGTCGCTCGCTGGGTCGGTCCGCCGCTGACGACCATCCGCCAGCCACTCGTCGAGATGGCCGAAACGGCGACGGAGCTCGTTCTGGCCCTGGCGCGTGGCGAGGCACCGATCCAGCCGCGCGTCGAGCTTTCTACGGAGCTCGTCGTCCGCGAGAGCACGGCTTCGCCGCGACCCATGGGAAACTCCTGACCTGACCAAGCTAGTCCAGGGCCGACCTCAATAGCGTCACCGCATTCCCGCCCATCACCCCCGCCACGGTCTCGGTTGGCAGGCCGGACACGAGCAACGTGTCGGTCAGCGCGGGAATGCCCTCGACGTCGACGAGCATCTTGAGCGCGCCGTCCATGTCCGAGCCAATCGCAACGTGCTCCGCGCCGGCAGACTCGACGGCCAGCGAGATCGTCCTGACCGCCGCGTCCATCGTCGAGTCGCCCAGCAGCTGGGTCGAGAGGACGATCCCCACCAGCCCGCCCGCGGCGCCGATCTCAGCTGCCAGTGAGGCCGGAATGTTGCGCGTCGCCGGCGAGAAGCGCCGCACCATCGACCGCCCGCCGGCGACGTCGGTCAGCCCGGTGTGCGACAGCGTGAACGGTCGCTTCAGGAGCGGCATGGCTTGAGAAATGCCGGCCAGCGACATGTGCGCGAGATCGACGACGATCGCCTGCGCCTCCAGCTCGGCGATGACCTCCCGGCCCAGGTCGGAAAGCCCGCCCGCCCGTCGGCCTGTGGAGGATCCGACAAGCGAGTTGTCCATCACGTGCGCGGGCGCGAACATCCGAACGCCCGACTTTCGCAGCCGCGCGACATTGCCGAGGTTGGCCTCGAGCACTTGGCCGCCCTGAACTCCGATCAGGACCCCGATCGGACCACCTGGTGTCAAACACGCATCCAGGTCCGCCTTCGAGCGCAGGACCAGCAGCTGCCCGTCCGACTCGGCGCTCCAGCCGTGGATTCGACCGATCAGCCACTCCCCGATCGCCCACGGTGACTCGATTGCGGTCGCCGGCAGTCCGAGCGAGCGAAAGTGCCAGCGCGAGAGCGAGCCCCGCAGGTCTGGCCATGTCGTGGCCACGGTCAGCCCAACTGCGTTGAAGCCGGCAGCCTTGAGCCGCGGCAGGTCGACGTGGCCGCCGCTCCCGCGCACGAACGAATCTCGGAACAGGGCACTGCCGACGACGAGGTCGACGATCGGTCTCTCGGTTTGAACCGCGTTCGCGCGGGCAGAAGCGGGCAGTGGGCCAGGGTGGGCCGTCCGATTGACAGCCCTATCGACGACGCGGCTCAGCAAGCCCGAATGCGATCAGTCACCGCTCGACGCGGCGGGCACGGCCTCAGGCTCTTCAGCGCCCGGGGCATTTGGCTCCGCAGCGGACGCGGCCTCTGGCTCCGCGGACGCGGCCGGTGCCGCCGGCTTGGCCGGCGCCGCCGGCTTGGCCGGTGCGACGTCGCGCGCCTGGTCGAGGCGCGCCTGGAGAGCGTCGATGGATATGTCGCGGCCGGTCCACAAGTTGAAGGCCGCGGCCGTCTGGTGGAGCAGCATCGCATCGCCATTGAGCGTCTCGCTCGCGCCCGCGGACCGTGCCTCGCGCAGCAGCTTGGTGTCGCGCGGCACGAACATGAGGTCGAGCACCAGCAGCTCCGGCGCGAGCAGCTCGCCGGGGATGGGCGACATCGTCTCGGCGTCGGACACGGCGGAAGCGTTGATGAGCACCTTCGTCTTGGCCAGCTCGGCCTCGATGACCGACTCGTGCCACGGCATCGCGCGCAGCTCCATGTGCGACGCGGACCGGCCAAAGTGGCGGATCAGCCCCTCGGCCCGGTGGAGGTGCCGGTTGAAAACGATGACGCGCTGAAAGCCCTCGGTGATCAACGTGTAGACGGCGGCCCGGGCGCCTCCGCCAGCGCCGATGACAACGGCCGCCTTGGGCATCTTCTGCTTGCCAACGAGCGCGTCGAGCGCAGCGCGAAAGCCGATCACGTCCGTGTTATGGCCGATCAGCCGCGAGCCCTCGCGCGTGATCGTGTCAACGGCGCCGGTTGCCTGCGCCTCCTCGGTCAATCGGTCGACCATCGGCGCCACGCGATCCTTATATGGAACGGTGATGTTGGCGCCCAGGAAGGCGTCTCCGCGGAGCTCCTCAACGGTCTCCGGCAGCTGGATCAGGGGCACATCCATTGGCTCGTACCGAGCGTCGATCCCCAGCTCGTCAAACGAGAACTGGTGGAGAGCGCTGGACAGCGACTGTATGACCGGATGACCGACGAGAGCGACCCGCTTGGGCATGCGAAACAACCCCATAGGAGCCCAGGGACGGGCGGAATTTGACCGATGCTATCATCGGTCGGCCGGTTAGGGAGAGGTCGCATAGAGGCCTAGTGCGGCGGTTTGCTAAACCGCTGAGTGGGGTAACCTGCTCCGAGGGTTCGAATCCCTCCCTCTCCGCCAGCGCGCCCGTAGCTCAGTGGATAGAGCGTCAGGTTGCGGACCTGAAGGTCGTGAGTTCGAGTCTCGCCGGGCGCGCCACTTTCCTCGTAACTCTTCCTTCATTCGGCTCGTCCAAATGGCTAGTATCAAATTGCTTTACCGAGTCAAATCCGGTACGTCAGCCGGGCCCGGTGGGCAGTTGGGGAGGGAGCGAATGATCCCATCGATTGCCAGCCGCGGCTGGCGCCTGGCCATTGCCGGCGCCCTGGCGCTGACATCGATCGCGTTGCCAACGACGGTCGCCGCGGCACCAGCCGAATGTGCCCCGATCCTGCCACTCAACAACATTCACGCCGGCCAGATTGGCACGGGCTGGACGGTCAACCGGGGGAGCGTACCCAAGCAGTTCCGGGTTGAGGTACTGGGCGTCCTCGACGATGGCATCGCGCCCGGCCGCGACATGGTCGTCATCGAAGTGAGCGACTCGCCGGGCAACACGTTCATCGAGGACGCCGGCGGCATCTGGTCGGGCATGTCCGGCTCGCCCGTCTACATCAACGGCAAGCTCGCCGGCGCCGTGGCGTATGGCTTCTCGTCGGCCACGTCACCGGTCGGCGGCATGACGCCGGCCCAAGGCATGGCCCAGATCCTCGACTACTCGGCGGCTGCTGCGGCTGACACCGCCGAGCCTGCCGGAAACCGTGTCCGAGTCCCGCAGGCGATGCGCAGTGACCTCGCCGCGCGCGCCGGCCTGACTGAGGCACAAGCCTCGTCCTTCTCTCGGTTGCCCGTTCCGATCGCCGTGTCCGGCGTGCCATCGCGCGGCCTCGACCGCCTCGAGGAGAGCCTCGAGCGGCAGGGCCTCAACGTGATCATGACCAGCGGCAGCCGTGCCGGCGCGCCGGGTGGCGCGATGGACGAGCCCGTTCCAGGTGGCAACTTCGCGGCTGTCCTGTCGTACGGCGACGTGACTGCCGGTGGAATTGGCACCACCACCTACGTGTGCGGTGAGCAGGCGCTGGCCTTCGGCCACCCGCTGCAGTTCCGCGGTCGCTCGGCCTACGGAGCCAACGACGCGAACGCGATCACCATCTTCGCCGACCCGGTCTTTGGCTCGTTCAAGCTGGCCAATATCACCGATCCGTTCGGCACGGTCGACCAGGATCGGCTGTTGGGCCTCCGCGCCGCTCTCGGCGACGCGCCGGACCTGATCCCGATCCAGGCGCGGGTAAGCTCGAGCGACACAGGCAACGATCGCACCGGCCGGAGCCGCTCGACGATGGACGACTTCGTTCCGGACGTTGGCTTCCTTCAGCTGCTGACGTCGATCGACCTCGCCGTCGATCACGGAGCCGCACCCGGCACAGCCCGCCTGCGCTGGACGGTCAGCGGACATCGCCAGAACGGCAACCCGTGGAGCTACACCAACCAGAACCGAATCGCCTCACAGCTCGACATCTCGTTCGACTCGGCGGCTCGGCTGGCGGAGGAGCTGTTCGCAATCCAGACCAATCCGTACGAGAACATCTCGTTCGAAAGCGTCGAGGCCCGGATATGGGTCGAAGACGTGGTCAAGCAGAACACCATCGAGCAGGTGCTGATCTCCAGGAATGGCGGCACCTTCCGCGAGCGCGACTTCATGGTCCTGGCTCCCGGCGACCAGCTGCGCCTGCGCGTCAAGCTCCGTGAGGCGCCGTCAGGTGCGCTGCTGACCAGGACGCTGACACTCAATGTGCCGGGCGACGCGTTCGGTGAGGCGTTCCTCGTCGTCCAGGGCGGCGGCGATCGCGATCCCGATCCGTGCGCCTTCTTCCCCGGCGCCGGCTGTGAAGGCGGCTTCCTCGGCCAGATCGAGGCGCTCGACTCGCAGCCACGCGCGGACACGCTCAACGCCCGGCTCGAGTCGTTCGACTTCGAGAATCCGGAGATCATCGCGTCGGTCGACAGCTCAATGGATCGCGCGACCTACGGGTCGTTCGGCATCGGAGTGTCGATCGAGCCTTAGCTCCTCCTGACCGTCTTATTGGCCGCAACTCGGCGGGCTGGTACGAGTGACCCTCGTCCAGCCCGCCGTAAGTTTTGGCCGGCTACATGAACTTGCGTAGTGACTTTGGTGGTCACCGGCGCATACTCGACCGAGCCGTCGTAACCACCCAATGGAGGGCCGTGTCGTGAATCAGCTGAGCCTCCGCCGGAGCTTCGCCTCCGTGCCGCTGGCGATCGCAACCGTTCTGATCCTGGCCACAAATGTCCTTGCCGCGCCGCCGACGTGGACGTCGGCAACGACGCTCCGCAACTCGAATGACGTTAGCCTCGGCGACGCCGATTTCTCGAACCAGAACGTGGCTGTCGCGTGGGACGAGCCGGACAGTCCGCGTCAGGTGGGAATTCGGACGAGCGTCGATGCGGGCAGTGGCTTTGGGCCAATCTCGTGGTTCGGTGGCTCGCGCCAGCCGGCCGTGGACGTGTGTGGCGGAGCGGAGCTCAACGCCGTGATGGCCCACAAGTTCGGCCCCGGCAACTGGTTCATCGAGCATGCCCAGGGCAGCATCGATGGTGTCGATTTCCTGACCACGCCGGTCGCGCCGAGCGATGGAATCCAGAAGCATCCAGATGTGACCTGTGCCGGCGGCCGCCTGTTCGTCAGCTGGCTCGAGGAAGAAAGCACCGGCGACCGCCTGTTCGTCTCCCATGGGCGCCGCACCGGCGGCGGCTTCAGCTCGCCGATCGACCTCGGCTTCGACAGTGAAACGTTCTTCGGTCACAGCCTGGCCGTGGCCGGCGTGAGCAACATGGCCTACGCCGCGTATGCCCGCACCGGCGGCGACCTGCGTCTGATGCGCTGGGGAATCGGCAACGCGCCGAACTACCCGGTGACGCCGCTCGGCGAGGTAATCCTCGACGACGCGACGCGCAACGATCCCGCGATTCAGACCGTGATCGCCGCGGCCGGCGACAAGGTCGCCGTGGCCTGGACCCGTTGCGATGCCGTCTACGCCCGGGTCAGCAACGATCGCGGCCAGACGTGGGGACCGATCCGTGAGCTGATCGGTCACGCTGCCTGCGGCGGCGACTTCTTCGCCTCGCCGATGAGCATCGCCGTCAACGGCCAGCGCATCGCCGTCGCGTACAACGCGGCAGGCATCGTCGGCAACGGCGAAGTCGGCCTCATCCGGACGACGAACAACTTCGTCAACTTCACTGACGACGAGATCAGCTCCGGCTTCCAAGCCGAGCACCTCGTCGGCTACCTGAACGTCAGTGGCCAGACTCGCCTGGGAGCAGCTTTCCAGCCTGACGAAAGCCGAGTCCGGTTCCGCCGGCAGCAGTAGAAAGGACCGTGGGGCCTGTTCGATCAGGCCTCTGGTTCGGGGACCAATCCGCCAATCGGGCGTGGCTCCTGTGGCCTTCGGCCAACCTTGGCCAGGGCCGCTACGAGCCACGCCTCGATCCGCCGCCGCTCCAGCGCGACGACGGCGATCAGCATGCTCAGGCTGCCCCACCACAGCACGGGCATCGCCAGCCAGCATCCAACCGGCACGAGCCAGCGCCGATCGGTCCGGGCGGCGAAGACGATGACCAGCGCGGCGATCGGCAGGCGGACCCAGATGCTTATGCCGATCGATCCGACGGGCGGGCTGTTGCCCGAGTCGCGGATCAGCAGGCTGACCCAATCGGCCCATAGCCCCGGCGCGAGCGCCCACGAGATGCCGATAACGAGCGCCGTGGTACCCAGCGCGATCGCGAAGGACCGCCACTCTTTGCGCACGGCGAACCAGAGCACGCCGATGCCCGGTGTGACCTTGGTCAGGAACACGAAGGCCCACGTCTGTGGCCAGCGGAAGCCGAGGACGATGGCGAGAGCCAGCAGCAGATGAATGTTGCCGCCCCAGATCTCGAAGAAGGCGAGTGGCAGCACCAGCACGAACAGCACCGGGCCCGCTAGCAGGAGCAGCGCACCCATCAGCACTGCCGTCCACGTGGCCAGGAACTGTTGCCACGGGAGGCCGAACACGAGGTCCAGGATCTGGACGAAGGCCGGCGAGTAGAGATAGGCGCCATACGTGCCCGCCTCGGGACCGTAGGGCAGCGCCGAACGCGCCGCGTACCAGTACGCCCGCGCATCCTGGCCGGCACCCATGCTGCCGCTGTCGAAGTTGCCTGATCCGACAACCGACAGGGCATAGATCAATCCGGCGCTGACTCCCCCCGCCACGATCAGCGACCACCGCATGTTCTGGCGCAGTTGGTCCACGTTCACGCTCGCGAATGATGCAGACGACGGCGACTGCTGTCGATGCGCATCATCGCAAATTGCATTCCGAACGCGCGACGAACCATCGAGATTGGCGAAAAAGGGCCGATGCTAGGATCGGCGGGTGAATTACGAGCTGTACATGAGCGCTGCGCTTTCCGAGGCGCGCGCTGCGTTGGCAGCCGGCGAATCGGCCGATGGAGCCGTGGCTGTCCTGGATGAGGCGCTCGTTGCGCGCGGCCACTCACAGGTTGCTGCCAACGGCGACCCAACGGCTCACGCCGTCCTCGTCGTCCTGCGTGAGGCGGCCCGAAAGCTGGGCCGCTCGAACCTGTCCGGGCTCATCGTCTTCACTGCCATCGAGCCATGCACGATGTGCGTCGGAGCGCTGCTCGAGTCGGACGTCGATGGCCTGGTTTTCGCGATGCCCGACGCTCGAGGGGGTGCTGCCGGATCGGCCATCCAGCTGACGTCCGGCGACTCTCTGCCGCGGCGGTTGTTCGTTGTGTCGGGGATCATGCAGCGCGAGGCAGCCGAGGTGGGCGTCGTCGGTGGTCAGGCAGCGGCCGCAGCCCAGCGACGCTGAGAAGGATGCGAATGGACATCAGACTTGAGGTCGCTGCCGCACTGCCGACGACGGCCGAATAGCCGGCCTGTTAGCGCCCTCGGTTATCCTCTCCCGCGGAGAGGTGTCCGAGTGGTTGAAGGTGCCGCTCTCGAAAAGCGGTGTGCGCAAGCACCGTGGGTTCGAATCCCACCCTCTCCGCCACCGACACTGACCGCGGCGTTGTCGACGCCGGCTAAGCCCACTCGGAGAGGTCGCCTAGAGGCCTAGGGCGCGGCACTGGAAATGCCGTATGGGGCAACCCATCGTGGGTTCGAATCCCACCCTCTCCGCCAGCACCCAGGGTCAGTTGATAGCGCTGAGCACCCAGCCGATGACGACGATCGCGAGCAGGATGC
>DASQLS010000148.1:0-3694 GCA_035629915.1 Candidatus Limnocylindrales bacterium
ACCTGGCGCGTGCAAGGGGGCGGGCACGCTTGCGCTCCCTTGCGTGCCCGCCCGTAAGCCCGTCGAGCGGGCTTATGTGGACGATCGCGAGTCCCACAGCCGGCGCAGCACTGCCGGGCGCAGGTCACGTTTCGCGACGAACGGCTGATCGGCACAGCAAACCGGAATCGCACCCGCCGCATCCTCGTTGGCCGAGGTGAATACGACGTACGTCTCGGGACTGACCTCGCGCATCCGATCGCAGGTCTCGAAGCCGGACATGTCGGGCAGGTCGAGGTCGATCAGGGCGATGTCTGGGCGCTTCTCGGCGGCGAGCGTCAGACCCTCGCCGCCCGTGCCAGCCTCGGCGACCTCGGCAAAGCCGGGCGTGGCGTCGAGCAGCGCGCGAGCAGCGGCACGAAACGATGGATGGTCATCGATGACTAGCACGCCGACGTCGGCCACGGTTGGGGGTGCTCCTCGGCCCTCTATCTGACTGGATCCCGCTGGCCGACAGGCTCGACCAAGGACAGCTGACTTGCAATGGCGCGCACGCACCTCGGTCCGACGACCGACACCCCCAACGCGTGCGTGCCCGCACACTCGGCGCGCAAGGGTCAGACGGGAAGCGTCCCCGTGATGCGTGTCCCTCCGCCCGGACGAGACCCGATTTCGAGGTGGCCGCCCAGCTGGGTGACGCGCTCCTCCATGTTCGCCAGCCCGGTTCCATCGTTGACCGTGCCGCGATCGAAGCCGAGTCCGTCGTCGTCGACCTGGAACGTCAGCACTCCATCTCCATCGGCAAGCGTCACCCACACCCGCGCGTTGTGACCGGCATGTTTCATCGCGTTCTGCATCGCCTCGGAGCAGCAGAAGTACGCCGCACGCTCGGTCTCGCGCGGGTACCGCCTTGCGTGTGACTGCTTGACCTCGATAAGGGGCGACAGCCGGCCGGCGACTTCGCGAAGCGCAGAGCCGATGCCGTAGCGCTCGAGCGAGATTGGATCGCTGCCACGGGCAACGCTGCGCAACTCGTCGAGCGCCTCGTCGAGCTCGCGGCCGATGCGTTCGACCAGATCGCGCTCGTCAGGTCCGTTATCCAGCTTCTCGCTGGCCAGCGCGACGTGAACGCGGAGCGCGATCAAGCGTTGCTGCGCGCTGTCGTGGAGGTCACGTTGAATCCGACGCCGCTCCTCGTCGCCCGCCTCTGCAACTCGTTCCTCGAGCTCGTGAAACGCCGTCTCCAGGTGACCCTTTTCGACGGCCACCAGGGTTGCGTCGGCCGCGGCCGCCAACAGCTCCGGTTCGTGGGCGAGAGCAGGGTCGGTAACGATCCGAGCCACAACCTCTCCGCCGCGTTCGACGTTGACCGTCAGCCGGCCGGCATCGCGGCTGCCGCCAAGCCGCACGCCGGAAGCATCGAGATAGTTCGCCCCGTCTGGTTCGCGATAGCCGACGCGGGCGGCCGGATCGTTGAGCGATTGAGCGATCGCCTCGTTCCAGCGAACGCCGGAAGGCCTTTGGAGCAACTCGTTCAGCAGCCTCAGGCGGGCCGAGCCGGCCCACAGGTCTGCCTGGACGAGAGCGACCAGGAAGGCAAGCGGGAACGCGAGTCGAGCCCCGACGAGCAGCCAGGCCAGGTCTTCCTGGACATCGGGCGGAAGTGACAAGGCCCACCGACTGACGTGGTACATGAAGAATACGGGAAAGAAGACGAGCGAAGCGATTGCCACCGGCGCCAGGGCGCGCGCCCGAGCCGGGGTTGCGCGTCGCAACCGGACGATCCACAGCACCACCACGCCGAGGATGGCCAGCAGTGCGAGCACGAGAGAGACGGCGCCAAGTGCTGCCGCGACGACCGGCGCATCGGCAACAAAGAAGGCATTCGGTGGGCACGGCACCGCACACATGCTGAGTGGGCCGCCGCCGCCGATGAGCTGCGGGCTGGTCATCATGGTGATCGGCACGAGCAGCACGGCGACCACCCCACCGATACCAACAAGGGCGCGCTCAACGGTGGTCGTCGGCCGGCCCTGCGGGAACACCACGGCCAGGTAGAAGGTCGTCAGCGACGCGAGTCCTTCGGCCAGCACTCCGATCGCGAAGACGATCGGCGCGCTGGCACCCTGCAGTGCCGTCGCTCCCCACAAGAAGCCACCGATTATCAGCACTGTCCCGATGCCGTGCCCTGGCCGCTTGTGCCACCAGAGCAGGCCGATGCCCACGTGTGCCAGGAGCAGGTAGACACGGAAAATGGTCAATGCCGGCGGGTTGGTCGACTGCGGCGCCGACAGGGTCAGCCACGCAGCGGCAGCGGCGACGATGAGCGCCGAGATCGCGACGACGAGCGAGCGCTGGCTCCGCAGAGAAGAATCGCGGACGGCGGCGGCTGGCAGCCAGAGTCGCTCGGCGTGGCTGGAGACAGCGTTCACGGCAGGGTCACGTTGAAGAGAGCGACCGACGTCTCACGTTGACGGCGGCGCAGCCCCCACTGTGTTGCTCCATCTCCGATGGATGCTGACGGCTTCCGCATCCATGTCCCTCCCGCACCCGCACCGTTGGGTGGGTACGGCCAAAAGTCTAGCGCCGCTCTCAGAAAACCCTCAGTAAGCAGTTCTGCGCACGGCGTCGAACGCGCGGCTACCGGATGCTGACGACGACCTTGCCGCGTTGCGATTTCGAGCCGATCGTCGCCAGCGCCTCGACGGCGCGATCGAACGAATCCCTTGGTGCCCGCGTTGACGACTACCGGATCGCCGACTGCCCACCCTTCGCACCCAACTGCTACTCCCAGTACGGGCGACGGTCGAGGGATTGCCACTCGTCGCGCAGAATCGACATCAGGTGTACGTCGATGAAGCGGCCACGCTTGAAGATCGCGCGGCGCTGAACACCTTCGAGCACGAAGCCGCACTTCTCGTACGAGCGCCGGGCACGCTCGTTGAAGTCATACACGTCGAGCCACATCCGCTCGAGGCGGACCATGCCGAACCCGAAGTCGAGCAGCGCGAGCATGGCTTCGGTGCCCAGTCCCTGGTCCCAGAGCGACTTCTCGCCGATCGAGATGCCGATGCCCGCGTTGCCATTGACCTTGTCGACCTGGAACAGGTTGCACGTGCCGATTGGACGGTCGTCGGCCCGCAGGCAGATCGTGAAGTGGTAGTTGTCCACGCCCTGCGACTTGACCATCGTCTCGAACCAGGCTTCTTCCAGGGGCATGCTCATCGGTGCCCGCATCGCCAACGTCGCGGTCAGCTCGGCATCGTTGAACCAGCGCACGAATACGGGAATGTCGGACCGCTCGGGCGAGCGTAGGTAGACGCGTTCGCCGTGCAGGATTGGCGTGGACCGGGCGTCTTCGGTCATCGTCTGACGAGCGGTTCGCCCGGAAGGGGTCCGGTTGCAACGGGCATGTCTGCGGTGCTCCAGTCACTGAAAGAGCCAACGTAGAGGATGGGGTCGGGCAGGCCCGCGATACGCATCGCGAGAATGCTGTGGCATGCGGTCGTGCCGCTGCCGCACGAGCTGACCACGTCGCCGTCGGTCGCAGTCAGGCCGTCGAACCGAGCTCGGAGGACCGCCGGCGCCAGGAAGCGGCCGTCGTCGCCGAGATTGCCGGAGGTCGGCGCACTGACCGCAGTGGGAATGTGGCCCATCTTCGGGTCAATCGGCTCGACCTCGCCTCGGTAGCGTTCGGCCGCCCGTCCGTCGAGCA
>DASQLS010000149.1:0-11215 GCA_035629915.1 Candidatus Limnocylindrales bacterium
CCGGCCGTTGGCCGGTATGGAGGTCGTGGTCGCCGGCGCGGGTGGCGCCGCGCATGCGGTCGTGCATGCGCTCGAGCAGGCGGGCGTGGCGGGACTGACGATCGGCAATCGGTCGACGCCTGCCGCTGTCGGAAAGCGGTCCGCGGTCGCTTTGGACAGCGCCGATTTCGGGGCCGCCCTCCGCTCCGCGGACCTCGCCGTCAACGCCACGACCGTCGGGATGATCGATCCTGGCTGGACCATCGATGTCACGGCACTCCCCGATCACGCGACGGTATTCGACCTCGTCTACGTGCCCTTCGAGACGCCGCTGCTCGCTGCGGCCCGGGCACGCGGCCTGCGCGCGGCAAACGGCTCGGAAATGTTGATCGCGCAGGCCGCCATCGCGTTCGAACGCTGGACCGGTGTCGGCGGCATGGCCGACGTCATGCGCGAGGCGGTCATGCCGCTCTTCGCCGACGCGACAACGGCCGCCTGAACGCGATGCGCCTGCCAATTCGCGGTGGCACGGGCCAGGACGTCGAGATCGGCGCGATCTACACGATCGGGCTCAATTACCGCGATCCAGCCGCGACCGACGATCGGCGCCCAGATCGCCCGCTGGTCTACGGCAAGGCGTCGTCATCGGTCACCGGCGATGGGTCGGTCGTAGCCTGGGATCGGGCGCTGACGGCCAACGTCAATGGGGAGTGCGAGCTGGGAGTCGTGATCGGGGCCGCCCGCTCGGTGATGGGCTACACGATCGTCAACGACGTGACTTCCCAGGATGCGTGGCTCGACGGCGACCAGTGGTTGCTCGGCAAGTCGATGCCGGGTTTCTGCCCTGTCGGCCCGTGGATCGTGCCGGCGAGCGAGCTCGATGCCGCTGATCTCGCCCTGGGCTTCAGCGTCAACGGAGTGGTGGTGCAGGATGGGCGCACATCGCAGATGCGCTTCTCGATCGGTGAGATCGTCGACTACCTCAGCGCGCACGTCCTGCTGCGCCCGGGAGACTTGATCGCAACCGGAACCCCGGTCAGGATCGGCCCCGACGCCGGTCGGCACCTGCAGCCCGGCGACGCGATGATTTGCCGCATCGAGGGAATCGGCGAGCTGAACAACACCATCGGCTAGGAGGAACTCATGAAGCCGCCGACCGTATTCCTGGGCAACATGACCAACCCCGAGGTCGAGGCGTACCTGCGTGAGCGCGGCGATCAAGCAACGGTGATCGTGCCGGTTGGCTCGACCGAGCAGCATGGCCCGCACGCGCCGCTCGCTTCCGACGTGCTGATCCCGACCGAGGTCGCGCGGCGTATCGCGTCTGTCGTCAGAGCGGTAGTCGCGCCGGCGGTCAACTACGGGCTGTCGTACCCGCATGCCGGCTTCACCGGTGTCGTCCACGTGCGCATCTCGACATTCCAGGCGTTGATCGAGGACCTTTGCACGCAGCTGGCCGGCATCGGCTTCCGGCGCGTCGTCTTCCTCAATGGCCACTACGACAATACCTACGCGATCGCCTATGCCTGCGCCGCGGCCGGTGAGCGGATGCCCGCCGGCGCCCGGGCGTTCCCGGTCAACTACTGGGACGCGATGACGCCCGAGGAAGCGGAGGAGTTCTTCGACCCGTCAAACGGCCTGCACGCCAACAAGGGCGAGACGTCGGCGGTGATGGCGATCAACCCGGCACTCGTCGACATGGACGCGGCGAACGTCGAGATGCCGCCCTTCCCGGACGTGACGAACCCGGCTGCGGTGCACACCGCGTTCTTCTTCTCGTCACCCGGATCCGTGTACCGCGCCACGCGCTCCGGCACGTGGGGCGACGCGCGCGAGTCATCAGCCGAGTTCGGCGAGCGCTACCTGCAGGTCGTCAGTCGAGCCACCGTCCGACTGCTCGACGACATCGAGCGCACATTCCAGGCAATGCCCGACCGCTGAACTGACCCATCGGGGACTAGCTGACCGTCGGGGTTAGCTGTCCCACCGGGCGGTCAGCTGTCCCGTCCGGCGGTTAGCTGTCTCATTAACCCCATCCACCGATCCGACTAACTATCCGCCCAGGCTGACTAGGTTGGAAGTGACGGGGTCTGGATGAAGGGACGAGTAAGTCGGCGGAGAGTCCGCGAGAAGGTCGTTTCGCTTGAATGATGGGCATGTCGGATCAGAGGTCTCAGTGGGCGAAGGAAGGCGCACTGCGCATCGCTCGCGCGATCGAAATTGACCGACGACGATCCGAGGTCGAGGCGGTCAGGGTGCCAGACCACTTCGCCCTGCAGCCGGAGCCCAGGTTCCACGACGCGGACAGTGGGCGACGCGAGTTGATGCCCGATGCGCCGCTCCTCTTGATCGGCCGGTATTTCCGTCGCAGCCGAGCGTACGCCGGCATTTCGCAGGCACAGCTCGCGGGCATGGCCAGCGTTTCGCAGAGCATGGTGTCCCGGCTGGAGCGCGCCCGCGCCCCGGCCATGGCGTTCGAGCGCTTCGTGGATATGGGACTGGTCCTTGGTCGGCTCTTTCCGCTCGGCGTCTGTCCTCACGACCATCGTTGTGGCTGGCAGCCCGTACCGCCACGGCCCGATGAGCCAGATCCAGATGCGTTTCTGGAGCGGCTGCTGCGATACGCAGGCGAGACCTGGTTCGTTGGCAATCCGCACACCCGCCCATCCACGCCGACGGGTAGTTGCCTATCCACCCGCATGGATAGTTAGTCGGATCGGTGGATAGGGCTTAGAGGATGAAGGGCCGGCCCAGAGGACAGAGCCATGCCGCATGTGGCGCCCGATTCAAGGAACGGCGTTCAGCCACTGCCCGGCGCGCATGACGCGCTGTACCTGGAGATCGGGGCTCAACTCGACAAGGTCGGCGCGCTGGCCGGCGGCGATTCGGCCGCGGTCGGTGATCCCCAGCAGTGCCAGGGGATTGCGGGTTGCGGCAGCGACCGCCGCCGGCAGTGGCACGCCCGTCGCGACGAGATTGCGCAACGCGACGTCGAGTGACAGAACCGAGCCAGCGAGCGTTGACGTGCCGGCGAGGGTGACCCGCCCGCCAACAACCTCGCAGTCGAGCCCACCGATCTGCCCCCGGCCGTCGCCGGTGCCGGCGAGGTAGATCGCGTCGGACACGAGCATCAGTTTGTCGGTCGGTTTGAGGCGGGTGATCATCGGCCACAGCTGCGGGTCGACGTGGATGCCGTCGGCGATCAGTTCTACGTAGACCTCATCGTCGAGCAGTGCGGCGACGGCCAGGCCGGGCACTCGGTGGTCGACGCCGGACATGGCATTGAACAGGTGAGTGGTCGACGCCGCACCGGCGGCAAAGCCGGCCTGGGCGATCTCGATCGTCGCTCCCGAGTGACCGAGCGAGACCGCAACTCCCCGATCACGCAGCCACGTCACGAGATCGAGGGCGCCGTCGAGCTCGGGCGCCACGGTGATCACGCGGAGCTTCTCGACCAGAGCCTCCAGGTCCCCGACGGCAACCTCCGCGGGTGAGTGCAGGTGTGCCGGATCGTGCGCGCCGCGGCGTGCCTCGGCCAGGAAGGGTCCCTCGAGGTTGAAGCCGAGCGGTTGCGCGCCGTCCTCGGGCGATGAGGCCAGCCACTCGCGAACGGTTTCCGCGAACACCCTCAGCTCCGGAAGTGGCGCAGTAACGGCCGTTGGCAGGAACGAGGTGATTCCGCGGCGCAACAAAGCCCGTGCCATGCCGTCGAGCCCATCGCGGCCGCCCATCGCGTCGTACCCGCCCCAGCCATGTACGTGCAGGTCGACAAACCCAGGCACGAGGAACGGTCCGCCCGAGTCCGAATCGGGATCCAGCTCGAGGTCGCGGATGAGGTCGCCCTCGACCGACACGAGGCCGTTGATGATCCCGCCCTCGAGCACCAGCCGCCCGGCGACGGTCGTCATGCAATCGACTCCGCGCCGTGAATCGCGGCGCCGATCGCGCCTGCCCACGTACCGAGCTCGGCGGTCACGATCTCGACCTCATCGAGCGATGTCGTCGTCACGCGCCGCCGGACCTCGGCGTGGATCGGCTCCATCAGCAGGTCGGCGGCAGCGCTGATCCCGCCACCGATGACCACCTTGTCGGGTGTCATGACGACGATCATGTTGGCGATTCCGATGCCCAGATATCGGCCGATCTCGGCCAGCCCGGCCGTGGCGCGCGGGTCACCGGCGCGGGC
Organism: Candidatus Limnocylindrales bacterium; assembly: GCA_035629915.1. GTDB lineage: Bacteria > Chloroflexota > Limnocylindria > Limnocylindrales > CSP1-4 > JALYGJ01. The sequence continues at coordinate 4,166 of DASQLS010000149.1, forward strand.
GCGAGTGAATGCTTCCTCGGCCGTGGCAGTTCCGCACAGCTGCTCGATCCGATCGGCGCGCACGAGCGCCTCGAGGCAGCCGTTGCTGCCGCACGTGCAGGCCGGGCCGTCGGGTTCGAGCGTCTGGTGGCCGAGCTCGCCGCCCGTGCCGTCGTGACCCTGGTGGACGCTTCCGTCGACGCAGATGACGCCGCCGACGCCCGTCCCCAGGGTGAGGCCGACCATCGTCGACGCACCGCGGCCGGCACCCAGGCGCAGCTCGGCAAGCCCGAAGGCGCGCGCGTCGTTGATCATCGCCACGGGCAGATCCAGCGCGGTGGCCACTGTGGCCGCGACGGGCACGCCATCCCACTCGCCCTCGAGATTGGGAAGCATCCTCGTCACGCCGGTGGCCGGGTCGTACAGACCGGGCACGCCGACGCCGACCGATTCGACCGCCGGCCACTGTTCGATCGCCCGACCAGCCACGTCGGCCATCTGGGCGACGACCGCTTCAGGTCCGCCGTCCGGCGTCGCGACCTGGCCTTTGTCGAGCATGACCCACAGCTCATCTGCGCTGGTGCGGCGCTCGACGACTGACCACTTGATGTTCGTTCCGCCGAGATCGAGCCCCAGGTGGCAACTCGGTAACGGCGCTTGAGGCAAGCCGGTCAGGACTCGGACGTCACGCGCGTGTAGGCGGCCGCAACGAGCACGATGATCGCGCCGAAGAGGATCAGCCGATCGGCCTCCTTGAAGCCGAGCGAGTTGAGCAGCGCCGTAACCACGGTCAGGATCAGGGCGCCGAGGATCGTGCCTCCGTATCCGCCGCGGCCGCCGAGGATGGATGTGCCGCCGATTACCGCCGCCGCGACCGACGGCAGCAGCAGCGAGTTGGCCAGCGTCACGCTGGCCGTGTTCGTAGCGCCACTGAGCAGGAACCCGGCGATCCCGGCCATCACGGCCGAGATGATGTACAGCAAGAGCAGGATCTGCCACGACTTGGCGCCGGACAGCCGGGCGGCGACCGGGTTGTCGCCAATCGCGTAGAGCATGCGGCCGTAGCCTGTACGACGCAGCCCGAACAGGATCAACAGTGCAATCGGAATGAAGACCACGAAGCTGTTGGGGATGATGCCGAAGGTGAAGCCGGCACCCAGCGTGCGCAGCTCGGGCGGCACTCCGGAGCCGGTCTGCACGTTCTGCAGCTGCCACACGTTGGCCAGCCCGAGCACGACCAGGCTCATGGCCAAAGTCATGATCAGCGGATGGACGCGGAAGATGCCGACGCCGATGCCGGTCATCAGCCCGGCGAGAGCAGCCGCCGCGATGGCGACCAGGATCGCCGACATGAAGCCCATGTCGCCGACGAGTGTCGCGACGACAAAGCCTGACATCGAGGCAACCGCGCCAACCGACAGGTCGATGCCGCCGGTGAGCATGGTCAACGTCTGAGCGCCGGCAAGGATCGCGAGTGGCACGGCGGTGCGAATGATCACGCTCGCCCAGTTCGCATCGACCGTGCCGGGACGGACGATCTCCGACATGACGATCAGGATGCCGAGCAGGATTGCGAGAGGTATCGCCGGCCGGTCACGTAGCAACGCGCGGATGCCGGCCGCGCTCACTCGAGCCTCGCCACGCGCGGGCGCCGGAGCGGTAGCGGTCGCGCCACTCATCGTCGTTCCCTGCGCAGCTGAACGAGCGTGCCGACCATCACCACCGCGACGAGGATGATGCCCTGCGCGACCGTCGAGAGGTTGGTGTTGATGCGCAGGAACGACAGGTCCGTCCGCAGCAACGAAAGGATGAAGACGGCCACGATCGGGCCGAACAGACCGCCGCGGCCACCGGCCAGGCTGACTCCGCCAAGCACGATCGCCGCGACGCTGAGCAGCGTGTACGTCGGGCCCGGCACGGGCGTGCCGATGCCGGTACTGGCAGTGAGGCTCAAGCCGGCGAGCGCGGCGAAGAGCCCGCCAACCATGTAGCCGATTATCTTGGCCCGATTGACCGGAACGCCGCTTCGAAACGCGGCCAGCGGACTGCTTCCGTTGGCGTACAGCCAGAGTCCGATCTTGCTGCGCTGAATGGGCAGCCAGACGATTGCCACGACGATGGCCAGCAACACCAGCGCCTTGGGCAACCACTCCGTGCCGAGCGATCCGAGGACGAGATCCTTCAGCCAGTCCGGCGCGCCACCGCCGGGCGTGGGCAGGACCAGCAGCGCCGCGCCGGCCCAGACAAAGCCCATCGCCAGCGTGACGACGATGTCCGGGATCCTGGTCGCGACGATGAGAGTGCCGTTGATCGCGCCGAGCACGAGGCCAAGGACCAGAACGGCGATCACCACGAAGACCGCGTACTCCGGTGATTGGTCCTCCATGTTTGCCGCGGCAACGACGCTGGTGAGCGCCATCATCGACCCGATCGAGAGATCGATACCGCCGGCGATCACGACCACGGCCTGAGCCGCCGCGGCGAGCGCGAGGGGCAGCGCCTGGATGGCCAGGTTCTGGATGCCGGATGGCCCGTAGGTCGGCTGGATGAAGCGCGTGAACGCGAGCAGCACGCCGAGGAATACGAGCAGGCCGATCGTCCAGCCGTTCTTGCGCGCGGTGTCTGCCAGCGTGTCGAGCGGTCCCGGCTTTCTGGCCTCGGCAGTCGTTGTCGCGGCGGTCACTTGGTCATCGCCTCTTCCACCGCGGCAACGGCTTCACTGCCGCTCTCGGCGGCGACTGCCTCGGCAGCGGCCTGCTCGGGCATGACCGCATCCGAGCGCAGGTTGTACGCCGCGCGCAGGAGTGTCGGCTCATCGGCGTCGGCCGCGTTCATCTCGGCCACCACCTTGCCGCCGAAGATCACGATCACCCGATCGCAGGCAAGCTGGATCTCCTTCAGCTCGGACGTGTAGATCAGGATCGCGGCACCGGCCGCGGCCAGGTCGGTCAGCAGCGCGTAGATCTGGGTCTTGGTGCGGATGTCGATGCCGCGCGTGGGATCGAAGCAGAGCATCGTACGCACGCCGCCGGCGACCCAGCGGGCGATCGTCACCTTCTGCTGATTGCCGCCCGAGAGGCGGCGCACCTCGCGCTGGGCGCGCGTGTCGATCTGGAGCGTGCCGATCGCGGCGGTGACCTTCTTTCGCTCGTCGCCGATGTTGATCGGGCCCCACTTGCTGAACGCGGTTCGGAAGGGGAGGGCGATGTTCTCGCGAACCGATCGCTGCATCAGCAGCGCCTCAGCCCGATCCGCGGCGACGTAGACAACTCCGGCGCGGATGGCGTCCGCCGGGTGGCCGAAACGGACCGGCTTGCCGTCGATCAGCATCTCGCCGCCGCTCGGCTTGTCCGATCCGGCGAGCACGTCGAACAGCTCGTCCTGGCCCTGGCCCTCGAGGGCAACGACGCCGAGCACCTCACCGGGATGCAGGTCGAAGGTGACGTCGGCGAGTCGCGTGCCGTGGCTCAAGCCGCGAGCGGACAGTCGCGGCGTAGCTGCGCGCCAGCTTTCGTCCGTGGCGCCGCGCTCCTGGCGCGCGCTGAGCTCCTCGACGGCCTGACCGAGCATCAGCTCGACGATGCGCTCCTCGGAGCCGGCGGTGATATCGACGATGCCGACCGTCTCGCCTTCGCGCAGCACGGTCGCGCGGTCGCACACGGCGGCGATCTCGATCATTCGGTGCGAGATGAAGATGACCGACCGATCACCGCCGCGCATTCGGCCGACGACCTCGAGCACGCGCTCGGTCAGGTTGGCGGGCAGGGCCGCGGTCATCTCGTCGAGCATCAGGACATCCGGCTCGGCGGCCAGCGCGCGAGCGAGGTCGATGATGCGCAACGAGGCCAGCGGAACTGTCCGGGCGACGTTGGCGAGGTTCAGGTCGGGCAGGCCGAGCTCGCTCATCCAGTGCCGGTAGGGCTCGATTGGCGTGTCGGTCAGGCGCAGGTTGGACCGGATGTCGAGGTCCGGGATAAGCGCCGGCTCCTGGTAGACGGGGATCAGGCCACTCCGTCGCGCCTCGGCGGGTGAGTGGACCGCCCGTTCGCGGCCGCGCATGGTGATCGATCCGCCGTCCGGGCGGACCGCGCCGGTCAGGATCTTGACCAACGTCGACTTGCCGGCGCCGTTGGCGCCCATCAACGCGTGAACCTCGCCGGGGCGCACCGCGAGCGAGGCTGACTTGAGCGCGACGACCGCGCCATACGTCTTCGAGATGCCCGTTGCTTCGAGCAGCAGTTCGGTGCCGTTGGTATCGGTCATCAGTTGCTCGTGATTATGCGCGAGCGGGAGGCCGTTTGGCCTCCCGCTCGCAAGCTCGCCTGGGTCAGGACAGGATCAGATCCCGCCCGGGCCCTCGCAGGCAACGGCCTGCTCGGGCGTGTAGGTCGTCCAGCCCTCGATCTCGAGGCCCAGCGGCCACAGAGGATCGAGACCATCGACGAGCCACGACTCGAGCGTCGCGACGCCGTCATCAGAGACGTTGTCGGCGACGACCGGGGTGAGCAGCACGGTGTTGGGCTGAGGAGCATCCTCAGCGGTCTCGACCGTCTCACCGTTGAGCAGCTTCAGGGCGAGGTTGACACCCGCACCACCGACGGCTGCAGTGTTGGTCACTGCCGCGCCCTCGAGGCCCGGATAGTTCTCCTCGTCGAGGAGCTGGTTGACGAAAGCGCCGATGTCCGCGCCGACGATCGGCACGAAATCCTCGCCTGCGTCCTTGATGACGTCGACGACCTGGGAGTCCATGCCGGACGTCCAGATGCCGTTGACATCGTCATAGCCGCCGCCGTTCACGAAGTCGGTCGCGATCTGCGTTGTCGTTGCAGGATCCCAACCGGTGTGAACGCCATCCTCGGACGGAACGAGGGTGATATTCGGGAAATCGGCCAGAGCGTTCTGGAACCCGATGTGGCGGTCGCTGTCAGCCGGGTGGCCGGCCAGACCGCGCATGTACCAGACCGTGCCCTCGCCACCGAGCTGCTCGAACAGCCAGCGGGCGCCGAGCTCGGCATAGAGGACCTGGTTGTTGTAGAGGTTGTACGTGCCCTCATGGGTCACGAAGGCGTCGACCGAGACGGTCGGGATGCCTGCTGCCTCGGCCTCGTCGAGACCTTCGTTCAGCGCCTCGGGATCGTTCGGGTTGAACACGATCGCGTCGACGTCAGCAGCGATGAGATCGCGGATGTGGCCGAGCTGGCCGGCCGCGTCCACCACTTCGTGGAACAGCGTCATCTCGGAGACCTGACCCGATGCCAGCGCCTCAGCCTTGGCCGTGCAGACCTGCTCCTCGCGGAAGCCGTTGCCTACGCCGCCGGCGTTCGAGTAACCAATGTGGAACTCGCCGGTCGGCTCGCCCGAAGGCTCGCCACTCGGCTCGCCCGAGGGTGCGTCGGTGGGCGTGCCTGCCGAGGCGCTTGGTGCCGCTGTGCCAGTCGGCGCCGTGGTGGCGCCACCGCCGCCGCACGCCGCGAAGATAAGCATCATCGCGCCGCCGAGGGCCAGGAGCTTCACGCTCTTGGTGTTGGTCATGTGTTCGGAAACCTCCTCAAAATGGGTTGCTTGCAGATCGAGCCTCTTCCTTGGCGCGTCATCCACCTCCTTGCTGGGTGAGCACCCGGGCCATGCGCCGAGCGTGCTCTCGATAGGCCTTGTCGAAAAGATCCCGCGACCGTTCGTCACCGACGACCGATGCACGGGTGATGACTGGCGGCATTGCTCCCCTGCCCGCCAGCAGCTCGGCGACTCGAACCTTGATCGAGTTCACGATCGCCACTGCTGCGATGGTAGACCCAGGGCCGACCGGAGTGTCCAAACCGTCAATTGCGCACAGCGCGTCGGCGGCCGGGGTGCACAGGTCGATCACGAGATCCGCTTCGTCGAGCAGCCGGCCGCCGGCCGCGGCATCCGGCTCGGCCGACATCGACTGGGCGACCGAGGTGACGGCGACGACGCGCATGCCTCGCGCCCGAGCACCGCGCGCCATCTCGACCGGCACGGCCGTCAGGCCGCTGGCCGAGAAGACGACCATCAGATCGTTCGCGCCGAAGCTGAAGTTGTTGAGGATCACCTCGGCCAGGCCGGGGACGCGCTCGATGAACATCGCCTGCCGCTGTCCGTTCGCGCCGACGACCTGGCTATGGAAGGTCATCGACAGCTCGACGAGCGGCGAGAAGCCGGGATACGAGCCGTAGCGCGGGAACATCTCCTCAGCCGGAATGCGCGAGTGACCGGTGCCGAACAGGTGAACGAGGCCGTCGGCCGCGATCGCGTCGGCCGACCATTGGCTGGCCCGCTCGATCTGATCGTGCTGCGTGGCGCCGATCCGCTCGAGCAGCGACTGTGCCTCTGAAAGCCAGCGCATCGACGGTGGAGCGAGCGTGCTGCCGGCCTGGGGCGACAACCTAGTAGATGTCTCCCGGAGCGCTGCCGGCAATTGCCGGCTCGCCCGCTACGGCACCATTCGCCGCGCCCGACTTGCGCGCCTTGAAGTCCTCGAGGATCGTCTGGGTGGCGGTCGCGCCGACGCGTGTCACGCCGAGCTCCATCACCTCGAGCAGCGCGTCGAGCGTGCGCACGCCGCCTGCTGCCTTGACCTGGACGTGCGGCGAGGTGTTTGCGCGCATCAGGCGCAGGTCGTCGTGCGTGGCGCCCGTCGCCGCGAAGCCGGTCGAGGTCTTGACGAAGTCGCCGCCCGCGGCTTCCGTTAGGCGGCAGGCCCGGATCTTCTCGTCGTCGGTCAGATAGGCGTTCTCGAAGATCACCTTGACGATCACGCCGGCAGCGTGGGCCGGTTCGACGATCGCGGCGATGTCGGCCTGCACGTCAGCGTCGCGACCACTGCGCAGCCAGGCGATCTGGATGACCATGTCCAGTTCCTGGGCGCCCTGCTCGAGCGCGCGATGGGCCTCGAAGACCTTCGTCTCCGTGAGCACGTCACCGTGCGGGAAGCCGACCACCGTGCCGACCTTGACGTCCGTCCCGCGCAGCATCTCGACCGCCCTGACGACGTCCGTTGGGCGCACCGTGGCTGATGCCACGTCGTACTGCGCGGCGAGCCGGATGCCTTCC
>DASQLS010000150.1:0-2495 GCA_035629915.1 Candidatus Limnocylindrales bacterium
CACGCAGTCGCAGCCGTGGGCGGATGCCTCACGGCCGATGGACCTCGCGCCGGCGAGCCTGTGTGCGCTGCTCGATGTTGAGCCCGTCGCCGAGCTGCCGCTCGGGACGCTCCTCTTCCCGCGCATAGATGCATCGGCCGGTGCGATCGTGGAGCGGCCCCTTGGAGCCGACGAGACCCTCGCCCTGTTAAGGGACTCGCTCGTCGGCGCCGCGTGGGTCGACGATTACTCGGGCGTTTTCGCCACGCATCAGCCATCGCCAGACGGCGATCCACGAGCCGCGCGCGAAACGGCCCTCGAGCAGCTGGCGCGTGTGCCGGCGTTCGAGGTGCGCCTCGGGCCCGATGCTTACCGGCAGCCCGAAACGCTTCGTCGGTCGGCGTGATGGCCGCTGTCCGCGCGCCCTCGGACGCGTACCTTCCACACGGCGTCGTCACCCAGCTGCTGCGCGCCGCGCTGCTCGACGGCGAGCCGGCGGCGCGCGCGTGGCGCGAAGGTCGTGGCGCGCTCGATCGGCCGGAGGTAGACCGACCGCCGGCGGCCACGTGGCTGCGACCGCTGCTCGGAGCGAGCCTCGATCGGCTCGGCATCGAGGACCCACTGCTGCCCGAGCTGCACGCCGCGCGACAAGCTGCCGGCGCGGCCAACGAGAAGCTATTCGGGCACATTGCTGCGCTGGTGGGGTTGCTCGAAAGAGAGGGCATGGCCGTGATGGTGCTCAAGGGCGCTGCGCTCGGTGGCGGGTCCGATGCCGATCCCAGCCTGCGCCCGATGAGCGACGTCGACGTCCTCGTCCACCCGCACCAGGCGACGCGCGCGCTCGATCTGGCACGCGACGCGGGCTGGGTGGCACGTCACGCGGTCGATGCCAACTTCCTGGCCGTCAAGCACGCCGCGCACTTTGCCGACGCCGACGGCTGCCAGCTCGACCTTCACTGGTTCGTCTTCGAGGAATGCGCGCGGCCCGATCTCGATGACGGCTTCTGGCGGCGCAGCGTCGAGGCCGATTTCCGGGGGACCGCAGCGCGCCGTCTGGGCCCGGCAGATGCCCTGCTCCACGCGTGCGTTCATGGAGCGCGCTGGACGCGCACGCCCGGCATCCGTTGGGTGACCGACGCGTGGCGGATCATGGACCGTGGCGACGTGGCCTGGGAGACGCTGCTGGCAGAGGCCCAGCGGCGCTCGTTCATCGTCCGTCTGCGCCGTCCGCTGCGCTACCTGCGCGGCGCCCTCGGTGCACCCGTCCCGCAGTGGGTCGAGCAGTCATTGGCCGAGATGCGTCCGGGCCTGATGGAGCGACTCGAGCATGCCGCGCTCGGTCACGAGCAACGCCGCCTGGGGGCCCTGCCGAGCTACGTGTTTGCCTTCAACCGCGCCCGCGAGGCGGACGGCCCGCTGGCGGTGCTGGACTTTCCTGCCTACCTGGCCAGCGCGTGGGGCGCTGATTCGGCCGCCGATCTGATCCGCGCCGCAGGGCGTCGAACGGTCGATCGCCTCTCCGGCGCTGCACAATTGAACCGGTGAACAGGTTTCCGGCGACCATCGTCATCCCGCTGCGCCAGCAGGTCGACGATTACCTCGAGCAAGCAGTCCGATCCGCGCTTGGCCAGACCGTTCCGGCAGAGGTGTTCGTAGTCACCGCACCGGATACTCCCGAATCCAATCTCGCCCTGCTCGCACGACTCGAAGCGCAGGTTGGAGACCAGTTGCGCATCGAGAGGCGGCCCCGGGCCGGCTTTGCAGCGGCCCTGAACTACGCCTTCGGCGAGGCCGCGACCGATCGCGTCGGACTCCTCTTCTCCGACGACTGGCTCGATCCGAACGCACTCGAGCTGTGTCTCGCCGTCGACGCCGAGATCGTGTCCGGCAGCAAGCGGATCTGGTCCGACGACGGAACGAATCCGCTTCACCTCGTTTGGGAGGGCGTCGGCAACGAGACGGACTTGAACAAGCACGACACTCTCGAGGCCAGGGCGCGCTACGTGACCCATTTCCTGTTGATGGACCGGCAGTCGGTGTTGGACGCCGGCGGAGTCGACGAGACGCTAGGCGACCGGAGTGGAGTCGACGACTACGACATGCTCTGGACGATGCTCGAGCGCGGCGCATCGGTCGGCTTCACCGATCGAGCGGTCTACAACGTCCGCGACCACTACGGCGTCAGGCTGACCCTCCGGCCCCCCGAGGAGCATCTCGCTTCACTGGTCAAGATCCTCACCAAGCACGGCCTCGACGACGCCACCCAGGCCGAGATCATTCCGATGCACATGCGCTGGTTCAACCGAAGACTTACCGATGTCCTGGCCGAGGACGCCAAGGGCTGAGCGCGGCGGAGCCGTCAGCGGCGGCCCAGGATCTCGTTCCACTGCCAAAGCTGCTCGGTGCCGCGTTCCGATTCGGCGAGCAGCCGTGCCTCGAGGTCGCTGAAAAGGTCGGCCAGGCTGCCCAGATGCTGGCCGTCGAGTGACACGTCGAGGTCCCAGCCACCGTTCTCG
>DASQLS010000151.1:0-6870 GCA_035629915.1 Candidatus Limnocylindrales bacterium
CAGCTCGGTCACCGGGTGCTCGACCTGCAGTCGTGCGTTCACTTCGAGGAAGTAGAACTCGCCTTCCGCGGTCAGCAGGAACTCGGCCGTGCCGGCGCCGACATAGCCTGCCGCCTCAGCGAGCCTGAGCGCGGCGTCGCCCAGCTTTGCCCTCAGCCGCTTCCCGACTACCGGCGACGGGCCTTCCTCGATCACCTTCTGGTGGCGCCGCTGGAGCGAACATTCACGCTCGCCGAGATGGACCGCGTTGCCGGCCGCGTCCCGCAGGAACTGGATCTCCACGTGACGGGGACGCGCGAGGTAGCGCTCGAGGATGAGCCGGTCGTCGCCGAACGCGGCTGCGGCCTCGCGCCGCGCGCGGGCGAGCGCTTCACCCAGTTCTCGCTCTGCTTCGACGACATGCATGCCTTTGCCGCCGCCGCCCGCGCTCGGCTTGATCAGCACCGGAAACCCGATCGCTCGCGCCTCTCGAGCAAGGCGTCGATCGGATTGTTCGGCGCCGTCATAGCCGGGCAGGATCGGCACTCCGATGCGCGCCGCAATGGCGCGTGCCGCGGCCTTGTCGCCCAACGCGCGCATCGCGTCTGGAGGCGGGCCCACCCAGGCGATGCCCGCCGCTTCCACAGCCGCGGCGAACGCCGCGTTCTCAGCCAGGAAGCCGTAGCCCGGATGGATCGCGTCTGCCCGTGCGGCGATCGCTGCCGCCAGAACAGCGTCTGCGTCAAGGTACGTGCTGCGCAGTGGAACGATCTCGTCCGCGGCACCAACCCACCATGCGCGTGACTGGTCCTCCGTCACGAGGGCGAGCGACGTAACCCCGAGCTGCCGACAGGTACGGGCGATGCGAACCACCAGCTCGCCGCGATTGGCTACGAGCAGCCGCTCGATTGGTCGGCGAGCGTCATTCGAGCCGGAAGCGTCGGCCGGGAGCGCGGTCGCGTCGACCTTGACGTGCGAACCGACCTGAACCGACGGCAGCCGGCCTTCACGCAGCCAGCGCTGCACAGTTCGAGTGCTGACGCCCAGTCGGCGTGCCGCCTCACCCGGCCCGACGGCGTCCTTCACCACACGAATGTCGCGTTTGTCGTGTTAAGTGTCAACCCGCCACGCCGGCTCGCGCTTTTCGAGGAATGCGCGAAGGCCTTCCTGCCCCTCGGCGCTCGTGCGCTGGGTGGCAATACGACGCGCGGTGTGCCAGCGTGTCGATTCGTGCGGCAGGCCGCGCACCTCACGGACGATCGCCTTTGCCGCGCGCGCTGCCGTCGGGCCGGCGGCAAGCAGGTCGGCGATGGCCTGCTCGACGGCCTGGTCGAGAGCCGCTTCGCCTTCAACAACCTCATGGACGAGACCAATGCGCAGGGCCCTGGTCGCGTCGAAGCGGCGGCCGCCCGGGAACAGCGCACGTGCGTGCGTTTCGCCGATCTTGGTGATCACGAACGGGCTGATGACCGACGGCAGAATACCGAGCCGCGTCTCGGTGAAGCCGAAGCGCGCGCCGGCCTCGGCGATGACCAGGTCGCTCACCGCGCACAGGCCCATGCCGCCACCCAGCGAAGCGCCCTGCACGCGCGCGATCACCGGCACCGGGCAGCGGTCGATCGCGTCGAACATCTCGGCCATGACCATCGCGTCCTGCTCGTTCTGCTCGCGCGTCAGTCCGAGGCTGGAGCGCATCCACGTCACGTCCGCACCGGCGCAGAACGAGGGGCCGGCGCCGGTCAGGACGACGGCGCGGAGCCGGTCGGGCGGCTCATCGGACAGGCGCCGGAACTCACGGCGCAGATCGCCGATCAACTCGGCGTTGAACGCGTTGTGAACCTCGGGCCGGTTGAGCGTGACGCGGGCGATGACGCCGTTCGGACCACCGCGTTCGACGAGCATCAAATCGGCGCCGCTCATTGAGCCGGCGGCCGCGGCTTGTACTTGAAGTGGTCGCGCGTGCCGATCTGGCGCAGTCCCAGCTGCTCGAGATTGGCCGACGAGAACTTGTCCGGCTCTGCCCACGCGCCGACCAGGTCGCAACCGTGCTCGATCGCCAGCGCCACCCGGGCCGAGATCATCGCTCGCTGGATGCCGCGCCCACGCGCATCGGGAACGACGGCCGCGCCACGTAGCCAACCCGTCTTCGAGTGTGTGTGGAGCGACGAGACCCCGACCGCCCGGCCGTCGATCTCGGCGAGCAGAATGAAGCGGTGGGGATGCTCGGCGAGTCGGGTGTAGACGGCCGGCCACGGATTGGCGGTCGCGTCGGATGCCACGCCGGTGGCCTCGGCCGCGTCGTAGATCTCCTCGACCGCCGGTCCGTCAACCGCCCCGGCCATCCGGAATGTGACTCCCCTGGGCGGCGCCAGGACCGGCACATCGTTCGCGGCAGCGGCAAACACGGCAATCGACAGATCGCGCTCGGCGTCCGGCCAGGGCGGTGTGTCGGTGATCAGCCAACCCTCGGTGCCATGCCGGTCGTAGAAGTCGGTCGCCATCGAGATCAGGTTGGGCACCTGGGCGAAGCCGACGGCGTGATTGAAGCCCGGCCCGGTGATGCGCGGCGCGGCGGCCATCGCGATGTCGCCGTCCTCGAAGATGTGAATCTCGTAGCCCGCCTCGCCGGCCGCCTGCCATGCCGCGACGGCCGACTTCGCCTCGGCCCGATCGAGTCGATAGAGCGTGGCCAGGTCCTGCGCGTTTGAATCCTGCTCTGGCGGTGAGATCGTGATCGAGTCGCCCGGTCGAACCTCGCCCTGGTGCATGACGCGGGCGTACATCCGGCTATCGGACGGGTGGTTGTCGATCAGGATCCGGCTGAACCTGCCGTCGCTGAAGTTGTGTTTCTGGGTGGCACACGGAGTGGTCGAGCTGGACAGCTCGAGCACGAGTTCATCACCGACGCGAGCGATGGTGCCAACGGGGAGCAACGACCATTCGATGCCGGTCGTCGTCAGGTTCTCGCCGACGCTGCCCGGTTCGACCGGGTGGCCCTCGGCCTGCAGGCGTTCGATGGCCTCGATCGAGTAAAGGCACACGGCGCGGTGCGGGCCACCGTGAGAGGTGAAGTCGTGGTGTCCGTCGCCCTCCAGGCCGAGCTCGCCGACCCACGCCCGGTCTACCGGCAGCTTGGGCACTCCTCCGGCCGAAACGCTCACCTGGACGACGCGGCCGTCAGCCACGTTCTGCTCGATGCTGCTCACGAGCCGATGCTAAGCGTGTTCCGCGAGATCCATGACGTACAGCCCGCTCCCTTCATCGAGGACGCGATTGACGGCAGTTGCCTCCGGCTGCACGGTGATCTCCAGATTCGGGTTGACGACCAGGTCGTTCAAGTGGCCGCCAACGATGAACAGGTCCTGACGACCGAGCGTGACGTGAATGTGGAGGAACGGCCGGCCGTCCTTGATCGTGGCGTTGCCGATCAGCGAGACAATCTCGAGCTGCTCGTCGAGCACGTGCGGCTCGTACTCGCGCGACTTGGCATTCCAGTACGAGACGCGTGCCTGGCCCACGGCGCCGATGCCCGTCAGTGTCGCGAAGCCGATTCCCTCGGACTCGAGCCAGCCGAGCAGCGGATCGAAGACCGACTCGCCGGTGGCGAAACGGACCTGGTACCTGCCGTCGAAACGTTGGAACTGCATCTGCCAAGTCTCGCGGCTAGCATCGGTTGCCGTGAAGTCCCTGATCGCGATCCTCGTCCTGGCCGCCATCGCCGGATGTGCCGCGCCGGCATCGAGTCCGACGCTCGCTCCCGCTCCCAGCCAGACGTCGACAGCGACTGCCAGCCCGAGTCCAGGCCCGACCACCCAGCCGACTCTGTCCCCTGATCCCAGCCCCACCACGGGCTCGAGCATCACGCCGACTTCGACGCCAGCGCAGGCGACTAATCCACCCGCACCGGAGACCCCGGCCATGCCCTTCGTGCTGACAAGCCCTGCCTTCGCCGACGGCGAGCCCATCCCTTCCGAGTTCACGTGCGATGGGCTCGACCAGCAACCGCTGCTGGCCTGGACGGGCACTCCCGACGGCACGGCCGAGCTTGCGCTCGTGATGCACGACCCCGACGCAGGCGGCTTCGTCCACTGGGTTGTGGCCGCGATCCCGGCCGACGCCACCGAGCTGGGCGGCGATCTACCTGAGGGTGCTGTCGCAGGTCGCAATGACTTCGGTGAGGCGGGTTATCTGGGACCGTGCCCGCCGTCCGGGGATCACGGCTATCTCTTCACCCTCTACGCGTTGTCGGCACCACTCGCGCTGGAGGGAGTGCCCACGGCCCGAGCCATTCGCCAGGCAGCGGCTGACAAGACTCTCGGCACGGCCGTGCTGAACGGAACCTACCGCCGCAACCGCTAGCCGCGGCTCGTCTTTAGCAGCTCCTCGCCTTCCTCGAACGTGCCATCGGCGGCGTTGTCGCCGGCCATGACCAGCCAGCCGCCGATCGCAACGACGAGCGACAGCGCTGAGAGCGTTCCGATAGCCGCCGGCAGACCGACGAACTGGGCAACGATCCCGACGAGCGCCGGGCCGATGATGAAGCCGGTGTAGCCGAGAGCCGTGACGCGCGCGATCGCGGCGCCCCGTCCGGCAGGGTTGGCCAGTCGCCCGGCGCGCGCGAAGAGGGCGGGCGCGACCATGCTGATTCCGGCGCCGGCAACGGCCAGCCCGAATAGCGCAATGATCGGACTTGGCGCCATGGCCAGGACCGCCGTGCCGATTGCCGCGCTCAGCGCGCCGCCCGACAAGAGCGGCCGCTCCCCGAAGCGATCGCCAAGCCGCTGACCGAGCAAGCGACCCACGAACATCGCCCCGGCGAAGACTCCGGGCGCTGCGCCGCCGAGCGCCGGTCCGGCGCCGAGGTTGCCCTCGATGTGCAGGGCACTCCAGTTCTGGACGGCGTCCTCGACCAGGAAAGCGGCGGCGCAGAGAGCGGCGAGGAAGGCGAGTGCGCCGGTTCCGGCCACGACTGCCGGACCAGGATCGGGCGCCGCTGCCGCAGCCCTGCGCGCCACTCGCGCCGCGCCTATCGTGCCCACCGCGACCACCGCCGTGAACAGCGCGACGCTGCCCAGGACGGCGGCCGGCTGCGCGCCGAACTCCCTGGCAAAGCCGGTCGCGACGGCCGCAACGAGCACGGCCAGCGAGAACATCGCATGAGCCCCGAACATCAGGCGCGAGCCGCGCTCGGCTTCGACGTCGCTGATTGCGGCGTTCATCGAGACGTCCAGAACTCCCGAACCCGCGCCGGCAATGAAGAGAGTCGCTGCCAGAACGGCCGGGGTCATGGCGAAGGCCGGCCCGAGCATCGCGACGGCGAAGAAGACACCGCCAATCGGCAGCAACCACCAGCCGGCTCGTCGCCAGAGGCGGCCGGTCAGCAGCATCGCCGGGATCGCGCCGACACCTGCGAACAACAACGCAACGCCGAGCTCGCCGTCAGAGGCGCCGACCTGCGATTTCATGTCGGGGACGAGCGCCGCCCACGCCCCCCAGAAAGCGCCGAGCGCCGCAAAACAGGCAAACGGCCACCTCGCGGCGCCGCTCATCATGGCGCGCTCACATTCGGAAGACGCCGAACTTCGTCTCCGGAATCGGCGCGTTGAGGGCTGCCGCAATGGCCAGGGCGAGGACGTCGCGCGTCTGCGACGGATCGATCACGCCGTCGTCCCACAGTCGGGCCGTGGAGTGGTATGGATTGCCCTCGCGCTCGTACTTGTCGCGGATCTCGGCGCGGTACGCCTCGCGCTCTTTCTCGTTCTTGAACGTGCCGACCATCGACAAGACCATCGCCGCTTGCTCACCGCCCATGACGCTGATGCGCGCGTTGGGCCACATCCACAGTCCTCGGGCGCCGTACGCGCGGCCGGCCATGCCGTAGTTCCCGGCGCCGAACGAGCCGCCGATGATGACCGTGAACTTGGGCACATTGGTCGTCGCCACGGCCGTGACGAGCTTGGCTCCGTCCTTGGCGATGCCGCCGGCCTCGTACTCGCGGCCGACCATGAAGCCGGTGATGTTCTGCAGGAAGACGAGCGGCACGCGGCGCTGCGACGCAAGCTCGATGAAGTGCGCGCCCTTGAGCGCCGATTCGCTGAACAGCACGCCGTTGTTGGCCAGGATGCCAACCGGGAAGCCATCGATATGCGCGAATCCGGTCACGAGCGTTTCGCCGTAGCCGGCCTTGAACTCGTGGAAGTCGGAGCCGTCGACCAGTCGGGCGATCACCTCGTGCACGTCGTAGCCCTTGCGCAGGTCGGCCGGGATGACCGAGTAGAGGTCGGTCGGGTCGACTGCCGGTGGTCGGGGGCTGAGTCGATCCCAGGGTGGATCGGGCTTGCGCCATGAGAGATTGGCCATGATCTCGCGCCCGATCGCCAGCGCGTGCTCGTCGTCCAGGGCCTCGTGATCTGCGACGCCCGAGATCCGGGCATGGACGCTGGCACCGCCGAGGTCCTCGGCGCTGACCTCTTCGCCGGTCGCCGCCTTCACCAGCGGTGGTCCGCCGAGGAAAATGGTGCCTGTTCCGCGGACGATGACCGTCTCGTCGCTCATCGCCGGCACGTACGCTCCACCGGCCGTGCTGCTGCCCATCACCAGCGCGACCTGGGTGAGGCCCCTGGCCGACATCTGGGCCTGGTTGTAGAAGATACGTCCGAAGTGATCGCGGTCGGGGAAGACCTCGTCCTGGAGCGGCAGGAAGGCGCCGCCACTGTCGACGAGGTAGATGCACGGCAGCCGGTTCTGAAGCGCGATCTCCTGGGCGCGGAGGTGCTTTTTCACGGTCATCGGGTAGTAGGTGCCACCCTTCACCGTCGCGTCGTTGGCGACGATCACGACGTCGGTGCCGCTCACCCGGCCGATGCCGGTGACCATTCCCGCGCCGGGCGC
>DASQLS010000152.1:0-3133 GCA_035629915.1 Candidatus Limnocylindrales bacterium
ATCCACGAAGCACAGCGCGTTGCCCGGTGCAACGTTCGCGACCAGCGAGATCAGCCTCTCGCGCGCGGCCGCCTCGCGCACGAGCGAGCCGGGCTGTCTCACGACGACGAGCGTGCCACCGCCGAACAGCGTCGCTGTCGAAAGTCGCTCGGCGACCTGATCGAGCACGCGTCCCCGTCGGCGGCTCGCACTGGCGGCTGCACCGTCGCCCGAGTCATCCTCGTCGCCGCTCGTCCGCCACACGTCGAGCGGCGTGCCCGCATCGGCCGCGAGTGCCGTTGCGAAGGTGCGTGACGCGTTCTCGATCGACCACGCGTCCTCGCCCCAGAAATAGGCGACCGGTGCTGTGGGCACTAGGCCGCCTTGGCCGCCTGCTTGAGTGCGTCGTCGACCCACGCCAGCCGCTTTACTTCGTCGGGCTTGATGCCGGCCTGTGAGCAGATGTCGAGCTCCATCTCCCTGGCGCGCTCCAGCGCAACTGGCAGCGTCTCGCTTTCCGGGTATCGCTTCTGCCAGCGATCGAATCGTGCATCGAGGCTGACCACGTCCTGCAGCGCTCGCTTGTCGGCATAGGCCACGATCAAGCCTTCCAGCCCCGTGCCTTGGGCGTACTCGTCGTAGCTCGCTGCGGCGGCGAGGAAACCTACGGAATGGTTGACCACCGCGACCGCAATCTCCTGGTAGCCGCGATCCGTCAGCCACTTGGCGCCACCGATGCCGTGACCGAGCTTGCGCACCGGATGGCCGGCTGGGAGCGCCTTGTCGACGTCATGGAGCAGGGCCGCGGTCTCGGCAAGCGTCGAGTTGACCGTCACGCCGCGGCGGACCATGGCAGCGCAGATGAACGCGGCAATCTCGCCGGTCACGGCCGAGTGGGTCAGCAGCGTGTCCTTGGGCTTCAGCGAACGGAGGATCGCTGCTGCCTCGATGCGCGTCGGGATGGCCATGCGGCCGATTGTAGGTGGGCCTCCAGCGCCGACTCCGCGTCACCCTTCGGTGTGCGGGGCGCGCCTGGATCTGACTCGGGATCGGGCAGTAGCCGATGCCGAGTGGCCGCTGGGCGGGTGGCTCGGTGGGTCGCGGCCGGCCGCCGCCGGCCTGCGCGACGAGGTCCTCGCCGTTGGTCGAGATCTCGACCGAGCCGTGGACGTCCGTGCGAAACAGCTGCGCCCCGCTGTCCACCAGGCGCTCGGCGGTCTCAGGTGACGGATGACCGTACGGATTGCCCCAACCGGCGCTGATCACCGCGACCCGTGGATCGAGCCGCTCGACGAAAGCATCCGTGGTCGCAGTTCGACTGCCGTGATGAGCGACCTTGAGTACGTCGAGCGGCGCCGTCATGTCATCCGCGATGCCTGCGGCGAGGAGCTGCGGGTCGATCTCCTCCTCGACGTCGCCGCTGAACAGCATCCTTCGCTGACCAAAGGTCAGGTTGAGAACGATCGAGACGTTGTTGATCTGGGTACCCGAGTCGGTCGCTCGCAGTGGGACCCGCCCACGGAACGGCCACTCCACGTCGAGTGCGATGCCGTCGAGGATCAAGCGATCGCCGGCGGCCACGACTCGGCTCTCTCGGCCGAGCTCGGTCATACGCCGCCGATATGCCGCATCGCCGGGCCCGAGACCGATCATGCCCGGCTCGATCACGGCGCCGATTCGATAGCGGTCGAGTAGCAGCGCCAGCCCCGCGACGTGGTCCTCGTGTGGATGGGTCAGCACGACCAGGTCGATGCGCCGATCCCAGGCGGGCAGGCGCTGATCGAGCAGGGTCAGCAGGCGGTCCGGATCGGGACCGGTATCGATCAACGTCCGGCCGCCGTTCGGGCCCTGGAGCAGGATCGAGTCACCCTGGCCGATGTCGAGCACGGTCACATGCAGCCGGCCGTCGGGGCGCGCGCCATTGATCATCACCAGCAGCAGGCTCAGCGACACGGTGCCGCCGCCGACGGCAAGACGGCGTGGTGAGGCGCGGGACGGATGGCTTTCGGGCCGTACCTTGGCCGGCTCTTGCTTGCTCGCGGAGGTGTGCTTCGGCCGTCGGTGGGCGACGAGCGCGATCAGGGCAACCGAGCCGGCGGCCGCAACGATGTTGAGCGGCTCTGGGACCTGGAGCGTTGCGAGAGGTAGTGCAGCGGTCGTGTGAGCGATGGCGATCATCGCGCCGATCCCGAGCGCACCGATGAGTGTCAACGGCGCGAACAGAAGCGCCGGCACGCCCAGGCCGATCAGGCCGCCGGCGGCAAAGGCAAGAACTGTCAGCAGCATCGCCGGCGCGACGAGTGGCGCGACGAGCAGGTTGGCCAGCGGGGCGACCAGGGACAGCGATGCGAAGTGGTAGAGGATCAACGGCAGGGTCGCGGCCTGCGCGGCGAGCGAGACGGCGAGTGCCTCGAGCAACCAGGCCGGTGTCCGGCGCGGCAGTCGCGCCGCAAGCAACCCGCCGAGGCCTTTCGACCAGACGAGCAACCCGGCAGTTGCCGCGACCGAGAGCTGGAAGCCGATGTCGGTGACGGTGGCCGGGTCGAGCAGCAGGAGGCCGAAGCAGGTCAGTGCCAGGGCGGCCGGCGCCTGCCCGGCTCGGCCGGACTCGCGCGCGAGGAGCACCACCGACGCCATCACTGCCGCGCGCAGAATGCTCGGCGATGCCCCGGCAAGGATCGAATACGCGCAGATCGCGACGAGCACGATCAGCGACCGTGGACGTCGTGGCAGGCCGCCTAGCGCGGCGGTCACGACCGCCGCGAGAAGGCAGATGTGCCAGCCGCTGATCGCGACGACGTGGCTCAGGCCGGACGTCCGAAAGTCGTTCGACACGTCGCGCGCGACGAGGTCGCGCAGGCCGATCATCATGGCCGTCGCGAGGCCGGCCTGCGGCTCGGGCAGGACGCGCGTGACCATCTCAGCCGCCTGACGACGAATGCCCTCCAGTGCCGCGACCGGAGATCCGTCGCCGCCGACGCGCTCGAGCGACCTGGCACGTGTCGTCCAATCGATCCCGCCGCGCGCCAAAAACTCGCCGAAGCCGCCCTCGACGGATGCCGGTTCCAGCGAGCCGCTGAAGCGCACTACGTCGCCGATGACTACTGCCGGGTAGCGCGGAAGCCAGGCATAGACCCGGTGCGCCGGTTCGGGC
>DASQLS010000153.1:0-2906 GCA_035629915.1 Candidatus Limnocylindrales bacterium
ACTTGGCGCCTTCCCAGACCACGACGACGCCAATCACAAAGAGGACGAGGGCAAGAACACGGCGCCGCCGGCTGCGGTTGGTGCGCTCCTCCATGGAGCGGAACTCTAGCGCTCCACGACCTCGGTCGACCCGGGCAGGTCAAGCCATCCCTCGCGCAGTGCCCGAGTGGCGAGCTCCGTGCGTGACACGACCCCGACGCGCTCGAAGATCCGGCGCATATGCGACTCGACGGTCTTGGGCGAGATGCCGAGATCGACGGCAATCTCGTCGTTCGACAGCCCTTCGACCACCTTCTTCACGACATCAAGCTCACGCTCGCTCAGGGCAAGTCGCTGCGCCGGCCTGACACCGAATTGGAGGCCGCCGCTCGCGGCCGCGCGGATCGCCGACAGGAGGTCGTCGATCGGTCCGTTCTTGAGCACGAAACCGGACGCTCCAAGGCGCAGCGCGGCCTCGGCGTATTGCGGGTAGCCGTAGGCGGTCAGGACCACGACGGCGGGTCTCCGGTCGGTGCTTCGCTGGAGCGCCGTCAGCCCGCTCTGGGTCCCGAGCCTCACGTCGAGGAGCACCACGTCGACGTCGGTCGCGAGGATGGAGTCGGCGTCCGCCACGCTGGCGCCGAGTGCCACGACCTCCATGTCGTCCTCCCTGGCGAGCAGCGAGGCGATGCCGTCGCGAAGGACGGGATGGTCGTCGACGATCGCGACCGTGATCGGCCGTGCTCGGGATGCGTCGTTGGACTGGTCGGTCATGCGCGCCACTCCATGGTCACCCGGGTGCCGCCCGTTGGCCAGCGCCGGATGTCGAGCAACGCGCCGATCTGCTCCGCCCGCTGGCGCATGTTGAGCAAGCCGAAGTGTCCAGCTCCGGCGCTGGCCGCCTCGGTTGCGTTGATGCCCGGCCCGGCGTCGTCGATCGACAGTGACGCTCCCGACGGGCTGGTCCAGTAACGAACGACGATCGGTGGCTGTCCGTGGCGAACGGCGTTGGAGAGCGCCTCCTGCGCGACGCGAAAGAAGGCCAGCTCCACCGCCGGCGGCGGTCTGATCTGGTCGGACCGTTCGAGCCGAACCTCGCCGCCGGCGAGGCGACCGACGCGTTCGACGAGCCACTCGAGCGCCGGCCCGGTGCCGAGGTCATCGAGGATCGGCAGGCGCAGATCGCCGAGGATGGCGCGCAGGCGGTCGGCCACCTCGCGCGCCGACGCGGCGGCCTGCTTGTCGCCCGATGCATCCAACCGCCAGCCGAGCATCGTCAGCTCCTGGAGCGCGTCATCGTGGATGTCCGCGGCGATGCGCGAGCGCTCGGCCTCCATGGCCGCGACCACCTGATCGCGCTGGGTCGTTGCCACGCTCGCGCTGCGAGCCAGCGGGCGAACCGCGAAGTATTGGACGGCGAGGACGCCGACGATCCAGATCACCAGCGGTATCACTGCTCGCACGTCGCCCGTCCACGTGGTGAGCACGGCAATCGCCGGCGTGATGCCGAGGACGGCCAGCTCCAGAGCCTGCACGACCGATTCGCGGCCACGGCTGGCCGACGGCAGGGCGTGGCGAAGCACACCGGCGATGAGACCCGGCAGAGCGGTCGATGCGGCGATCAGGATCATGGCACCAAGGCGAAGCGAATCGCGCGATTCGAACGACAAGCTCGGCGCCAGGATGCCCAGCGTCGCACCGGCCAGTGCGAGTGACGACGCCAGTAGAGCGACGCGCAGCCGATAGGGATGGGACAGTGAATCGGCGATGGTCAGGCCAAGGGTCGCTGCGGCGCCAGCGGTGAGAGTCCAGGCAGGAAGATCGGGCGAATCACTGAACAGGTCGGGTCCCGACCCAACCAGCACCGGGATGACGGAGGCAACGGCTGCCGGGATTGCCATCTCGTGAAAGGGCGTGCCGGCCGCCTGGCGCCATAGCCACCAGGCGCCGACGGCCAGCATGGACACGCCCAGAACGGTGGTCGCGAGGGCATAAGGGGTGAGACCGAACTGGATTGCCCTGGACGTCGACAGCACGATGGCGGCCACGGCGATGAGCGCGGCAATGCCATTGGCTGGTCGGTCGAACATCGTCCGATTCTCACATCGGGAATGACGATCGCTATCGGGGATGTCCCTTAACGGCGTGCAGTGGAGCCGTCGATTTAGATCGGGCGCGGGTCGTCTTAGCGTCAGGCCATGCTCAGTCACGGCTCCTTCGAGTCCTCTCGGATCGAAACATTCCGCTTTCGGTCACTGATGATCTACGGGCTGGTCGTTGCGACCGCCGTCGTGGCGTCGGTCGGGTTGATCACCGCCTTCAAGGTCGTGCAGATCGGCCCGGCGACGCCCATCGGGTTGCCGGATTGCCGAATCGCCGAGCGTCCGGCCAGGCACGACGACTACGACGATTGGGCGACGACCCTGCTGGATCCGGCACGTGCGCTTAAACCCTCGTACCGGCCGCCCGATCTACGCGTCGCGATGGTCCATGGGCAGCGAGTCGAGCTCCGGCCGTTCGTTATCGGGCCGCTGACCGAGATGCTCGATGCCGCCGCGCGCGACGGGGTGACGATCAGGGTGACCAGCTCATTCCGCTCGTACGAGGAGCAGCGCCAGCTCGTTCTTGAAAGCCCGGGCATGGACGACCTCGTTGCGCGGCCCGGTCATTCGGAGCATCAACTGGGAACGACCGTTGACCTCGGCGACGGCGCCGAATGGCTCGCGCTCCACGCACCAAGCTATGGCTTCGTGCTCAGCTTTCCTGCCTCGCGCAGCCCCGAGCTGACGTGCTACAGCCCCGAGCCCTGGCACTACCGCTACTTCGGACGCGATCGGGCAGCGGCAATTGCCGAGTCGGGGCTCAGCCCACGAGAGTGGCTATGGGCCGAGCAGGTCGGCCAAACGCGCTAGAAGCTTCGGTGAGCG
>DASQLS010000154.1:0-2587 GCA_035629915.1 Candidatus Limnocylindrales bacterium
GCGGCAACGGCCAGTGCCACCACCGCCGGCGTCGAGCGATAGCGCGCCCAGACCACGATCAGGCCGAGCGGCAACAGGAGCAGCGTGATGCCCGCCGAGGCGGCACCGATCAACCGTTCCCACAGTGGCGCAACCTCGCCGGTACGCGACACGAACAGCTCGCGCGCATCCATCTCGCCGCCGATCAGGCGGAACAGCTCAGCCAGGGTCGAGGTAAGTGCCGGCGCCAGGTAGCCGATCGTGGCCGTGGCCACGAGCAGCGTCCAGCCGGCTATCAGGACCATCGTGACGAGCGCCAGTCTGCCCGGCTTGGATCGGTCGCGGCGGCGGATGACGAAGCCGACCACGGCCCACAGCACCAGGAACGCGGTGAGCATGACCGAGGTGACGTGGTGGGTGGTGACGATCGCCGGCAGGGTCACGAGCGCGATCACCGTCAGGCCCAGCCACCGCGCTGGCCCCGAATGGCCGCGCCGGGCAATCAGATAGAGGACCAGCGCGGCCAATGGCAGCGCCAGCGACTCGTACGAGAACTGGGCGTTGAAGTAGAGGAACTTCGGATTGGTCATGTACACCAGGCAGGCGATGCCGGCTACGCGGCTGCTGCCGGAGACCATGGCGAAGAAGAAGAACAGGCTGACCACGAACACGACGCGCGCGGCGATGAGCACGATGACGCCGGACTCGAAGATGGGCAGCCCGCTGACGTGCGCCAGGCCGGTCGAGACGAGCTCGAGGCCGGGGTAGTAGGGGCTCACTCCGAGCAGCGTGTTGGGCGTGAAGATCTGGCCGGTCGTCAGGATGTCCTGGGCCGTGCGCCAGTGCAGGAACTCGTCGTGCGCCCCGAAGTGGAGCGGGTCGTGGACGACCTTGCACAGGAAGAAGCCCACCGCGAGCAGGGCCACGAGCGAGACCCGCTCGGTACCCGTCGCACCTGGCAGCAGCAGCCTGAACGCGATCGGCAGCGCGATGATCAGCAGCCCGCCGTAGAAGGGGACCTCGGCCCACCACGCGCCCGACTGGGCCGCGCGATTGCCGAGCGCGACCACGACCAGACCGACCGCTACGACCAGCGACAGCTGCGGAAAGAGGCCCCACGACCACGGCCGTCGCGGATTGCCCGGCGCCGTCGCCATCACGTCTCCCTCGTCGCGACCATCGACGGTCGCGACGCCTGCGGCGGTCAAGGAAGGTGCCGCGCCGGGAGGCCGATCGCCGTCGTGTCGATGCCCAGCGTTCGGCGCGCCAGGATCACATGGATGAGGTTCGAGACGATCAGTCCGGTCGCGGCGGCGATCGCGGCGCCGGCGACACCAAGAGTCGGGATGAGCAGCACGGCGAGAACCACGTTGGCGAGCATGCCAAGACCCATGCCCACCGCCGCCAGTGCCTGGTTGCCGGACATGATCAGCAGCGTGGCGACCGAACCGGTCGCGGTATTGGCCAGCTGCCCGACGCACAGGATCGCCAGCGCGACACCTGCCGCCGAGAACGGCTGGCCGAAGACGAAGCCGAGTAGCTGACTGCCGAAGACGATGAAGATGATGGCAATGGGCAGTGCCCCGAGCAGCACGCCGCGCGTCCCGGCGGTGACCAGCCGCTGAAGCTCGTCGACGTGGCGCGTCGACCAAAGGCGCGCCGCCGTCGGCGCCAACGCGGCGTTGAGCGCCAGCAGCGGGAAGGCGACGAGCAGGGCGCCGCGCTGCGCAACGGCGTAGAGGCCGGCCGACTCGGGCGAGTCAAGCACACCGAGAAGGACGACACCCGTCTGGCTATGGACGACGAATGCGCCACTGAGCAGGGTCAGCGCGGCGGCGGCCGTCAGCCAGCGCCGCCACTCGTACTCGGGAGCGGCCGGCTGAAGCCTTGCACGCATGGTGCGGCGCATGAGCACGAGCGCGACTAGCGCGATGGCGACCGCGCTCACGGTGTACGCGGCAACGGCCGTCGGCGCCTCGAGCGGGACGCCGCTGACGACGACGACCAGGCCGACAACGCCGAGCAGCAGCAACGGCCGCAGCAGGAGGTCGGGCAGCTGGCCGAGGACGACCTGGTGGAAGCCCATCAACACCGATTGGGCGATCCGCCCGTAAGCCATCGCCGGCAGGGCGATGATGCCGATCGCCAGTGCCGCCGCGGTCGACGGATCGACCTGCGAGCCGCCGACGAGAAGGACCGCCACAACCAACAGACCTACGGCGGTGCACGTGCCGAGCACGACGAGCGAGCTTGTGCGCAGCAGGCCGCGCACCAATCCGTGTGCGCCACGACCCACGAATACGGCCACGTCGCGCACGATCAGCCGATCAAGCCCGAGGATGACCGGCACCATCAGCAGCATCACCGTCGCCACGACCCACGAGTAGATGCCGAACTCGGCCACGGTCATGACGCGCGCGAGGACGATGGTGGTCAACACGGACGCGCCGAGATTGACGACGTTCAGCGCGAAGCTGCCCGAGGCCGCCCTGGCCAGTCGCCTGATGCCGCCGACGGGCGGCATGCCGGTCGGTTGAGCCGCACGCGCGTCTGCACGCTCGTCCGCCAGTGGACCTGTTTCGTCGATCAGTTGGTCGGCACCCACCAG
>DASQLS010000155.1:0-5462 GCA_035629915.1 Candidatus Limnocylindrales bacterium
CGAGCCACCGGCGGAATGTTCATCGGCGACGTTGGCCAGAACGTCCGCGAGGAGATCAACGTCGAGCCGGCCGGCGAGGGCGGCCGCAACTACGGCTGGAACATCATGGAAGCCGATCGCTGCTACGACCAGAGCAGCTGCAACCGTCAGGGTCTGACTCTGCCGGCCGCCTCGTACGGTCGGGACGACGGCAGCTGCTCGGTGACGGGCGGCTATGTCTATCGCGGCTCGGCGTTCCCCGACCTCTACGGCGGGTACGTCTACTCCGACTATTGCAGCGGTGTCCTGTGGGCATTCGACGCCGAGTCGGCGCTCGAGACCGGGGCGGCCAACGCCGTTGCGCTCGGCGAGTCAGGCACCAGCCCGTCCTCGTTCGGTGAGGACGAGGCGGGCGAGCTCTACCTCGTGGGTCACGGCGGCGCCGTCTACCGCCTGGTCGCCACTCCCCGATGACGAGTCAGAACAGGATCAAGCCTGTCGGTGGGCGGCGACCAGCCCGAAGGTCGACGAGGACGCGTGACGTCCCAAGGCGCGGAAGTTCCTCGAAGTAGCTCTCGAACTCCCGAAGCGCTCGCCTGTTGCTAGCTGTGGCAGCGACTACCAGCAGGAAGTCGTCCACTCCACTGTCTCGCCACTTGAGATGCACGCGGCGGGTCTGCGCCTGAACGTCGTATAAGCGCTGCTCGAGCTCGACTCCTGTTACTCCGGTGGCATCGCTGATCGTCGCATCCCAAGCCCGTTGCTCTGGGATCCCATCAGGCCTCCGCGGGAGCTGCACTTCTGTGCGACAGATCAGCGGATGCTCGGCGTGCTGGAGCAACCCGCTCAGCCTTCGAGCATGGCCCGCATCGCGAGTCGGCTGCCGTCCGGGAAACGCCTTGATCGACAAGTCGAGTCCGACGACATCTGCCAGGACGACCGCGTCGACAAGACTCAGGTTTGGAAGGCGACCCGCCTCGAAACGGGACACCATGCTCGCGGACATTCGAGCTGATCTAGCGACCTGAGCCTGACTCGTCCCTGCCATCATCCGTGCGTCTCGGGCCTCGCTCCCAATGTCGAGCAGGTGCCGCTGAGCCCGTCTTAGCGCTCGCGCATAGGTTCGGTCTGCCGCTGGCACCTCCCGATGATGGCCGCGGTTGTTCACTTCGCGATTGCCACCCAATTGACTGGCACTTTGCACGCGGTGCACGAACGCGCGACGTTTTGCCGGCTGGCGGCCCGAACCCGCCAAACGGCGAGCCAATTGGCCGAATCTCGTGCATCGGGTGCACGAACGCGCGCCTTTTCGCCGGTTGACAGGCCGAATCGCACTCCGGCCCCGAAATCTTTGCGAATTTCATGCACCCGGTGCAAGTCGGGCCACATCGGGTAGTCGAAGAGCGCTGAGTTACTCGTCGGGGGGAGCGGCGGGCCAGCCCTCGAGGATCATGTTGGCGACGAGGGCCGTCCAGCCGGCCTGTTGATCGGCGCCGAGGCCCTCGCCGGTGTCGCCGTCGAAGTACTCGTGCAGCCGCGACGTGTCTTGCCAGTCGCTCTCGACGTTCTCGACGACGCGCCGCCGGATCTCGGCCGCGAGGCTGGGATCGACGTCCATCAGTGACTCAATGAGCATGTAGTTGATCGGTACCCAGACCGGTCCGCGCCAGTTCGAGTTGACGCCCGCGCCGGCGAGGCCGGGCCGGTAGAAGGGACTGTCGCTCGACAGGCTTCGAATCCCACCGACGGACATCAGCTGCTGCTCGTCGCGCAGCGCGGCGAGGATCGGTGGCAGCCGCTCGGGTGGCACCACGCCGGCGATGAGTGGGATCAGGCCGCTGTACGACTTCTGGTCGATGAACTCGCCGGTTGGCGTCAGGTCGTAATAGAAGCCACTCTGCTCGTCCCACAACGTGGCGTTGATCTGCTCCTGGATGCGGCCGCGGTCGATCCAGTAGCGCTCGGATGTTGGCTGGTCACCGAGCTCGCTGGCGATGCGCGCCATGTCACGCGCGAAGAGGGCCATCCACGCCGTCGCATCGGCCTGCGCCGTTCCGAAGCCGCTCCGCGGCAGGTTGTCCATGCCCAGGAAACCGCCGGTGAACAGAGCGTCGCCAACCTGGTTGCGTGCCCACCAGTAGTCGTAGTTTCGCTGCAGCCCCGGGTAGACCTGCTGCAGGAACTCGGTGTCGTTGCTCTGTTCGAACACTCGCCACGCCGCCCAGGCGAAGATCGGCGGACACTCGTTGTCCATGACCCACTCGGCGCACGGGATGTGGCCGTCGGGCTGCTGCCAGCGATCGGAGAGCATGAAGCGCAGCTGGTCCTGGGCGATGCCGTGATCGACGAGCGACGCGGTGACCGCGTGGAAGGCCGAGTCCCAGCTCGCCAGCCACGGAAACTCCCACTTGTCGGGCAGGATCAGCACGTCGCGCGCGTCAACCTTGCCGCTCCACGTCGGATTGATGCCGGTCGCTCCGTCCCAGCGGTAGTAGGTCTCGTTCCAGAGCAGGCTCATCAACGCCTGGCGGTAGAGCCGCTCGTGCTCGGTGACCTGACCGTCGAAGAGAGTTCCTGTCTCGGTGCGTCGGGCGCCGATGACGCCATCGCTCAGGGCAAGCACGGACTGGGCAGCGTCGGTCGCCAGCGCTGGCGCGTTCGGGTTGTCAGCTTTCGGCTGTTCGGCCACGCCGATCCTGATCACGCCCTCTGAGCCAGCCGGTATCTCGAGCCGATACGCCAGCGCCCCGTAGCCGCCACCCTGGTCGCCGACCAGGCCCTCGGCGCGCAGGTTTGCATCCAGGGCGCCCTTGTCCGGGCTGATCTGCCACTCGCTTGGCGGCTGGCCGACAACTGCCACGACCGATGACGAGCCGGGCAGCAGCAGCCCATCCTCGATCGGCTCGACTTCCTGGCCGGGTGCCAGCGAGGCTCGGAACACGACATCGAGCGACCTTGTCTGTGACGTGTTGTTGGTCACCGTCGCGACCATCGTCATCGTCGCCGAGTCATATCGCGCGGCCTCCAGATCGATCGAGAACCACGGCATCTCGCGCGGATATCGGTAGGTCAGTCGCTGGTAAGCGTGGGTCGGGCTGTTCTCCTGAAAAATCCGATCGTCGGTGATCTGCTCGCCCGCCGGTCCCTGCGGATTGCCGAGCCCGTTGAAGCGCTCGGTGACGTGGCTTTCGGTCGCTGTCCAGAAGCCCCAACCGAGGCGGAACTCGTTGTTGAGGTCGGTCATGCCCGCGATGCCGTCGTCGCTGTACCGATAGTCGGTCGAGATCGCCTCGGTCCAGTTCAGGCCCCAGCCGTTCGTGCCGACAGCCTCACGGGGAGTGCCCCACTCACGCTCGGACAGATAAGAGCCCCAGCGGCGATCGAGCTCGGCATACGGCGCGAGGTCGTCGAGGGCTGGCGTCGGGGCCGGTGCGGCGAATAGGGTGAAGCCGGCGAACACCAGCGCGATGAGCGCGAGCAGGCTGGCCACGATGCCCAGCAACAACCACCATGGCTGGTGTCGGGAACGCGAGGGCGTGACGGGCCACCGGCGCCGCCCGCCAGAGTCGGGACGAGCAACTTCCGGCGGAGCGGAGTCGCTCACCGCGCGGAGGTTAGCAGCGCCGCCAAGGCTATGATCGGCTCCGATGGCCGTCTGTGGCCACTCGTCACCATTTCGACTCGAACGGCCTTTCGGAGGTTTGACGCGACCGTTGAACTCGATCGTCGAGCGCTACGACCAGGACGCGGCCGACTATTCCAGGTACTGGGGGCCTGTCCTGGAGCAGACGGCGGGCGAACTGCTGGAGGTCGTCGAGGCGGCCAGGCCGGACGTAATTGCCGCCTCGCCCGGATTGCGCGTGCTCGACGTTGGCGCGGGGACAGGCACGCTCGCATTGCGCGCCCTCGAGCGTTGGCCGGCGGCGACGATCGTGCTGAGCGACGCGGCCGCGGGCATGCTCGAGTTTGCCCGCCGTCGAATCACCGACGCGGCCGGACTTGCTGTTGAAGCGGATCACGCGGAGTTCGTGAATGGCTCGGCAGATGACCTGCCGCTGCCGGATGGGTCGGTCGACGTGGCGATCTCCTCGTTCGTGCTTCAGCTGGTGCCAGACCGGGCCGCCGCGCTCAGGGAGATCTGGCGCGTCCTGCGCCCGGGCGGGCTGCTCGCCTACGTCACGTGGCTCGATCGGGACGCGAGCGAGCCGTTCCTTGCCGCGGAGGCGTTCGACGAGGCGGTCTACGACCTGGAGATCGATGAGCCCGACTATCCAGGCGAGCCCCACGCCGGGGACGTCCGATCAGCACGCTCGGCGGCCGACGAGCTGCGCCGGGCGGGCTTCGTCAAGGCTTCGGCACGAGAGCAGATGCTCACTTACGACTGGACATATGAGTCCTACCTCGACTACAAGCTCGCCTATGACGAACGGGCACTCCTGAGCTGGCTGGACGACGATCAGCGTGCCGCGCTCGACAAGAACGCTCGCAGCCGACTGGCCGAGCTGCCACCGGATGCGTTCCGATGGCACGCGCCGGTGGTCTTCGCGCGGGCCTACAAGCCCTAGTCGATCACCGCGAAGGCGCGCACCGGCCACGTGCCAAAATCTCTGACGCGCGCCGGGACGGCGTTGAACTTGAAGCCACTGGGCGGCAGCTGATCAAGCCCGGTCAGATGCTCCACGATCGGTATCCCGGCCGCCAGCAGTGCGGTGTGCACCGGCCGCGCCTGGTCGGCCGTGTCGTCGATGTTGAGCGAGTCGATGCCGACCAGTGCGGCGCCGGCGTCGACCAGAGCCTGCGCGGTGTCGAGCGTCAGGTATGGATGACCCGCACCATACGCCGGCGTCGCGAAGTGGCGCGACCAGCCGGTATGGAACAGAACCGCCTTGCCACGCAGCTCGAGCCCGTCGAGCAGCTCCGGGCCGAGGTTTCGATCGGCGTCCGCCGCGATTCGGACAAGGACGCCGTCGAGATCCACGAGCTGTTCGAGCGACAGATCAGCTAGATCGCGGCCGTCGGCAAAGCGGTGGAACGGGCTGTCCAGGTACGTGCCGGTGTTGCCGACCATCGTGATGCGGCCGATGCTGAACTCGGTGCCCGGCGCGTAGTGCGCACGCGACGCTTCCCGCGAGAGGTGCTCTTCGATCTTCGGCGCGGGCAGGCCAGGGTAGGTGACCTGCTCATCCTCGATTGCGTGACTCAGGTCGAGGTAGCGCGGCATCGCCCAGAGATTAGCGACTGACCAACGTCGCGGCCAGCAGGCAGTGGTCGCTGTTGGCAGTGCATTCGACATGCGTCGACACCGCCTCGAGATCCGTCGTACTGAAGATGTAGTCGATCCGGAGCAGCCCCATCGGCAGCGAGCGCAGCGCCCCGGGGCGCCAGGTGAGGCCGAACCCGATGCCCGCATCGAGGTGCGCGTCGCGGAGGCCGGTGCTCACGTCGTTGTAGGCGGGCTCGCGCTCGGTCACGTTGAAGTCGCC